>CAZBYU010000091.1:0-6047 GCA_964496235.1 uncultured Oscillospiraceae bacterium
ATTTTTTAATTATATAGTAATAATTTGACTGAGTCAACAAAGTGAAACCCGCAAATCAATATAAAGTGCTTATGGCACTATAGTAGAAACTTATTATTCCGAGCTTGATGTTAAGACTATTGCATATGCAACAGAACGAGCTTGCTTAGCACTTTATAATTAAAATAGCGTGTATTAAAAAGACTTGTAGTATACAAAAACAGGAATCTGTATAAATACACAAATAATTAACAATCATTGATTTGCAACGCAATGTTTGCTATAATTACTATACATGCGTAAATAATGTACCGCAGAGGCAAAATAACAGTGGCTTAATACTTCCGGATTGGTAAAAAGCCGTGTTCACCCCAAACTGAGGCGCAGTATGAGCGTCTCGGTCTCGACCTGCGGAAAGATAAGAAGATAGCGGCAAGGATTCGTTTTCGGTCGGTTGCTCTGCTTTTGCCGGAAAAAGCGGTTGCATGAAGTGTTCGTCGGGTGATGAAGATACCAATATTTTTCGATGTAGTAAGGGTGATGCCAAATGTCACGAGAAAAGGTATTATGCGGAAAGGAAGAGATTATCCGCGTTGCGATCGGTATAGTCGATCGTCAGGGGATGGAGTCTCTTTCGATTAGGAATATTGCAAAAGAGCTTGGCGTCTCTCCCATGACGATATATAACTACGTCGAGAATCTAAAGGATATAAAAAAGCGCGTTCTCATAAACGGCTTTGACAGGCTCTATGCCTCGGTCTATGATGAGCTTAGTAAGCTTTCCTCTCCGGTGGATAAGCTGTTGTTCTGCAAAACCATCGCAATGAGCATTTATCGCTTCGGGATCGGCAACAACAACATATATACATATATGTTCGGCGAGGGAGAAAAAACCTTCAGTGAGGATGCCGAGGTGAGACCTCTCTATCAAAACGTCCAAAAGCTGATGAAAAGGGCGAAGGCAACACAGCATGATTTAAGTACAAACGAAACCGGCTATCGTCTCTTTGAAATGATAGTATTCTCCGTGACCTATCAGATATCTGCGGGTACGAATTCCATTACGGAGGCGGGCTACGAGGAGCTTATTGATTTCTATTTGGACAAGTGCGTTAAATAAACCGTGACGGAATAAGCGGGCATGTGCGTGTAAACTATGCGTTTAGTTTTGACAACAGTTACGAAAAATGCCTGCTGTTTGACGATTATTTATCATTTTAGTCTTGACTGACTCCGTATTGCGAAATATAATATACCATAAAGTGTACAGTGTAAACTAAAGCCATGCACAGGTCGAACATGCAAAATCTATTTGAAATATGTGATATTTTAGAATATACGAAACCGAATAAATTAATGAAGATCGTGCAAAGCTTTTATGCCGACACCGGGGCGGTATGCTGTCCGGCGGCGAGCCTTGAAAGCTGGTATGATCTCGATATCCCCGGAGTAAAGGAGCTTTTGCGGCTTTATATAGACGAGCTTGTGTGCCTTTTCGATGAAGAGGACGTGGTTCGGGTCTATGCCTCCGTTCCGTGTCCGCAGGTTCTTTCCACGGCGTTTAATCTCACGTCGGGTGCGCGTGTCCATACGGCGGAGCTGTGTGCCATGATTGTCCTGCAGGGGATACTCGGCTTGCCCGCTATCTCGCAAAGCTGTGGCAACAGATGCGCCATGCTCGAAAACAGGCGCGTTTTTATAGAAAGCGGGAATCTGCCGAGACCCGATGTTGTCTGGAGCTTCGGTCTGCTGTGTGATGAGTGCTGTAAAACCGATGAGATTCTTCACGGTCTGCGCGGCGTTCGCCAAATGAACACGCTTTACACAAAGGGCGATGACAGTGCGCGGTATGAGCATTATGAAGGCGCATTGAGACACGGTATTGATGAGCTGTGCCGCCTTGGCGGTGTGAGCCTGCCGGACGCGCGTCCGGCGCGGGAGAAAGCCAACAATGCCGCGATACTTTCCTCTGCGATATGCTGTGCCAACGCCTCACAGGCGCGTCCGCCTCTTAAAGCCGGTACGGTATCCCTTATCCAGACAAGCCAGATAATGGCGTTTGCGGACATTGAAGGTCTACTTACCGCGTTTGACACTATAAGAAAGAGCCTTCGCCGGCAAAAGCCCAAGGATAGCCGGGGCTGGCGCAAGCTTTATACCTATTATATCCCGCCCTGTCTTCCTCAGCTCGGTGCCGCCTTTGAGGATAACCGCATAAGTCTTGTCGGCGGTGCGGCGTTTATAACAAAGCCGGTCATGCGCCCTCACGCGCCGGACATTGCGGGGGCATCTGCGGCATCGTGGGAGGCGTCAATACTCAGCCGCCCGTCAGCCGAGTATGTCAAAGAGACTGTGAATGCGATAAAAAAATATGATTGCGTCGGCTATCTCAACGGACTGTTCGGGTTTGACCGCTGGCTCGGTAATATCCACAAGCTGACCGACAGGGAAATACAGCGCGTTTCCGAACGCCCAGTGTTTCATTGTCCTATAGATTTTTGGGGCAGGGGCTTTAACTACTCGCGCATGGAGACCCAGGTGGAGTCCATAGCGTATATATGTCATGAATGATTCCGATAATATTTTTTGATTGTGTAAAGGAGGCAGAATGCAATGTCTGAAGATGTTCACAGACGGTTCCTGCGTTGCCTTGGCTGGGAAGGAGAGGAGCTTGAAAAGTTCCTGCCCGACTGGCTCAATGCTGAAAAATTCCTTTGCCTGACGGAGGAAGATGTCGCGTTTGCGGTGGATACATGGCTTCCTACGTATTGGAACTTGTCCTTCAAGGGGATAAGAATGATGGCGGCGGCGTGTATCCGGGATATTACAGAGCTGTCCAAAACCGAAAAATACATCAAAGACGGTCATTCCGTTGTATATATCAACATTCCGTCCGCTCCCGTCTGTATTTACGCAAACAAGCTCGCCGGGAACGATACTCTTCATGTCTCCTATCCGGGGTATATGATGGTCGCGGTCAGAGGTGCTTTCTTCAACAAGGGCAGTCGTTGCTTCGGTAGCTCCGTCAATAATCATTGCGCCCATTGCAAGATGAACAGCATCAGGGCAAATGCCTGTGTCGGCAAAAAGCTCGCCCCGCCGACCATCACATGGAACTGGGGCATCAAGTGCAGTGAAGCTCCGAAAACGGATGAACTTATAGAGTGCCTCGGCGGTGCGTGCTGGAAGAGTACGTTTATCACGATTCCGCATGATTCCCGGTTTGGCGACGTTGAGGCAGATGACCGCAAGCGTGTCGAGTATCTTGCGAAAAAGCTGCGTCAGGCGCAGAGAGATGTGTCAGACGCGACCGGCATAGAGGTCACGGAGGAGCATTTGCGCCGCTCTCTTGCCGATTACATGCGGTATATGGAGCTTGTTGAGGAGCTGACGGATCTTGTCGTCAATGCAGACCCTCAGCCCATTACGATAAATGAGCTTACGCTTTTCGGCATGTGTGTCGATATGTGCTTTGATCAGGGCTATGCCTATCTCAACGAGGTTTTGGAGATATTCATTGCCGAGGTGAGAGAGCGTGTTGAAAACGGTTGCGGTATCCTGCCGAAGCACTCTCCCAAAATACTCTGCCAGTTCAACTCTCTCTATGTGCCTCGCCTTGAAAAAGCATTCCGGGATAACGGCGTGTGTCTCACGCTCGGCAGAATGTTCCCCTTTGCACAAAGGTATAAAAGCTATCTCGACGAGGATGATATATATACCATTGTTGCCCGCATGAGCCTTGCAACACCCAGCTCCATGAACATGCTCGACGAGGCGCGTATAAACATGGAGCTTTTGGAGCGATACCATGCCGACGGCGCACTTTACGGCTATTATTCGTTTGATAAATGGGTCGGTGCGGTTCAAAAGACGATGGTTCGCGTGATTGAGGAGAAAACCGGTGTGCCTCACTTCTATCTCGAGGGCGATCTATGGGATGCCGACAAGAAGTCAGAGGAGGACAGGCAAATGCTCATAAGGAGCATTTGCAACTGCCTGAAAATAACCAAAATATAAAGCGTCGGCGCGGGAAGCTCCTGCGTGGCAACGCTTGATAATGATATACTATTGACATTTTTGTGCCGATAGTATATTATTATATATGTCAAATTTACAGTGTAAGTTTTCACACGAACAGTGTATTTTCGTCAAATATTCCTCTCTGAACGGTACATTGCTTTGTCTTGCTGTGCGGCGGGGAGGGTAAAAAGATAAAAAACGGAGGTAAAATTGAGATGGATTTCATGACTGCGCCCCTTAAAATCAGCGATGAGATCAAAGAGATCATGGAAAACCGCGGCATTCGTGAGGAGGACATAAGAGAAGTCCTGGTTTATGCCGAGGAGACCGGTAAGAAGCTGTATGTTGAGGGTGAGGAACACTATCTGGCGAAGAAAAAGCTCAGCAACTTCACGCCCAATGTCGAGTACATCGTCCATGACGGTGAGGTTGAAATAGTGAATCTGTACAGCTACATCATCAGCTTTGCAGACCCGAAGGGTGAGTAAGGGAGGATTGAACAAATGAGTTGGAAATGCTTTAACTGCAAGGTCGACGTTGATGAGGTCGACGATATCGCAATAACCTACAACGGCATGGATCTGCCCGAAGCCCCCGGCTTCAGATGCCCCAACTGCGGTCTCGCTTTCATGGATGGCGAGTTCGTCGTCGGTGAGCTTGCTTCTGCGGAAGAGATGCTCACCGGCAAGTAAGAGACAAGGGGAACGGATATGAAGCTATTTGCAGGGGTTGACATCGGCTCTACGACCTCTAAGTGCGTCATAATCGACGAGGACAGCAAGATGCTGACCTTCCGGCTGATTTACACCGAGTATGACAGAGATGTCAGCGGAGAAAAGGTTTTGAAAACTGCCCTTGACAGCATCGGCGCACGCGAAGAGGACGTTGCCTATATTATTTCCACCGGCTACGGCAGAAAGGCCTTCCGCAAGGCCAATGACAATATTCCCGAGATTATCGCCCATGGCGTCGGCACGCACTTTGTCGAGCCGGAAGCCCGCACCATTATCGACATTGGCGGACAGGACAGCAAGGTCATTGAGCTTGACGAGTTCGGCAACGTCATCAAGTTCGAGATGAACGACAAGTGTGCCGCAGGTACCGGTCGTTTCTTCGAGGTTTTGACGCACCGCCTCTTGGGCATCGAGATGGACGAGCTTTCCGATTTGATGAAGCAGGCTACCGAGCCTTGCAACATCAGCAGTATGTGTACCATCTTTGCCGAGTCCGAGATAATATCTCACCTGTCTCAGAAGATCCCTGTTGCGGATATTGCGGCGGGTACGGGACGCGCTATTGCGAAGCGCATTTACTCCATGGGTCGTTCCGCGCAGGTTTCCTATGCACAGCCGATAGTTTTCTCCGGCGGTGTTGCGAAGAATGAGGCTATGACCGAGATATTCTCCGAGCTTATCAACAAAGAGGTTAAGGCTATCGACCTGCCGCAGTCCACTGCGGCACTCGGCGCGGCATTGCGTGCCAAGCGCGACTATGCAAAGCTCGAGAAAGAAAAAGCTTAAAAACAGGCTGAATAGTAGGTTGATAAACAGGCTGAATAGTAGGTTGATAAACAGGCTGAAGATAAGCTGAAAGCAGACTGAAAAGAACCTAAGATAAGCTGTATGAAGCCGAAAAGAAACCTAGAAACAGACTGAAAAGAGTCAGCCTGATATCGCATCAAATAAACGCACCGAGGTGTACCCATTCCGGGTATCCCTCGGTGCGTTTGGTTTTGAGTAAGAATACTTGTGTGCGTTGCTTACATAAGACGACTTTAAGCCGCCGCGCCCGCCCTTGAATATGTAACTCTTGTTCGGCTCTATTCGGCGGTTTATATCAACGAACGCACGACCAATCAGCTCCGCCGGTATCTTGCAAGGCTTTTCATCGGCCACGCTGTCAGCCGTCCACGCTTCCCAACGCTCAACCGCTCGGTCATCGCCGCTTACCGCTTTCCCGTAAACGCCCGCGACAATAGCCGCATTGCAAGTCATATCGTCGTCGGAGATGTTAAGCCCTATGCGGTGAATCTGCCCTTTGAGCTTGTC
>CAZBYU010000092.1:0-5987 GCA_964496235.1 uncultured Oscillospiraceae bacterium
GCGTTATGCATTGTACTGAGAATATGTACGATGTATGAATTTTATCACAACAAGAATTTGTTGTCTACACGATTTAGTACAAAAACCGCTAAAAAACAAAGATAAGTTATTAACAAGCCTGTCAAAACGTTAGCAAAGTGCAACTTTTGCGTCAGAATTGATTTTCTGCATCGAATGAATGCACAGAAAGCATGATTTCACATAAAGAACCCGTTAAGCCTTGAAATAATCAAGTAATTTCAACACTACGACCCTAACAGATAAGAAAAAACGAATCGGGCGCGAATGCCCGCTCCATGGCGCAGTATTCCGAAAAATCGATCAAAAATGCAATAATATGCACAAAATCGCTTCAAATGTGTGGTAATACCACGTGTTCATAGCAAAACACGCATTTTTCACAGGTAACAGCTTCTCCAAGTGAGCCTGATAGCCTCCGTTGCAAGAGAAATTCACCCGTCCGCCGCGCTCTAAAGCACAAAACCGGTACTGTTGTGCGTTTTACAACAGTACCGGTTAACAATAATACTAGTATTGATTTTATCCCTTGATATCCGCCGCTATCACGTCGGCAAGGGCATCAAGCTGTGCAAGCTGATCCTCGGCGAGGGAAGAGCGGACGGTTATAGCCTCTCCTATATACTCGGTGTTTTTGAGCGGGGAGAGGATCTCGCGCATCATTTTCGCGCTTGTGGGTGCCCAGCTGCCGTTTTCCATGAGGGCGATCTTACGATTTTGCAGGTTGTGGTTTGCAAGGTCGTGCAGAAGATTCTCCATAGTCACGAACACGCCCGCATTATATGTGGGTGCGGCAAACACGAGATGACTGCACCGGAACGCATTGGAGATTATGTTGCTCGCCGGGGTGACGGACGCGTCGAACATGCGTACACGCACACCGCGCTCGACAAGTTTTGTTGCCAGCACGCTTGCGGCGTTTTCCGTGTGTCCGTAAACGGACGCGTATGCGAGCATAACGCTCTTTTCCTCGGGGGTGTAACTGCTCCAAAGCAGGTACTTTTCCAAAAACGCACCGAAGTCGCGCCGCCACACAAAGCCATGCAGGGGGCAAACAAGGCTTATCTCCAGTGTCGCCGCCTTTTTCAGCACGGCCTGCACCTGCGGACCGTATTTGCCCACTATGTTGGTGTAGTAGCGACGTGCTTCGTCCAGATTCTCCGTAAAGAAGTCGGTCTCGTCGGCAAAAAGCCGCCCGTTGAGCGCACCGAACGTGCCGAACGCGTCTGCCGAGAAAAGAATATTGTCGGTCAGGTCATAGCTGAGCATGACCTCCGGCCAGTGAACCATCGGAGCCATCACGAAGGTTATTTTGTGCCGTCCAAGCTCCAGCACGTCACCCTCCTTGACAAGCTCAATGCGCCCGTCAAAGCTCATGCCGCGGAAGAAGTTTTTCAGCATGGTCTCGGTCTTCGCGTTGCATATCAGCTTTATCTCCGGGAAGCGAAGCATGAGAGCCTCAATGGTATACGCATGGTCAGGTTCCATGTGTGAGACGATGAGATAGTCCGGCTTGCGCCCGTTGAGCGCGTGGTCGACATTTTCAAAATACGTCTGGTATACGGCCTTGTCCACCGTGTCGAATATCGCGATCTTCTCGTCGAGCAGTACATAGGAGTTATAGCTCACGCCGTCGGGTACATCGTAAACACCCTCAAAGCATGCAAGCCGCCTGTCATCCGCTCCGACCCATATCAAATCTTCGGTAACCTTTCTCGTGCAGTACATGCGCTTAATCCTCCGTATTGTAAGATTTCGTGTGTCAATTATATATCAGTACACCGGAATTACATGTTGCATACGCAACAAAATGGTGCTAGTATTGTATATATAATTTCAATAAAAGAGAAAACAGAGAGGTACACGGTATGGTTGCGGATACTGAGCTGTTCTCGGGTATAAGCGATGAGAGCATAGAAAAGATGATAGCCTGCTTCAAGCCCGAGACTCGCGCCTTTCGCCGCGGAGAGACAGTCACGGTCTACTCATCGGACTTGAACTATCTTTGCGTTTTGCTCAGCGGTAGGGCGCATTTATACTGCATGGACAGTGACGGCGAGTATGTCCTTTTGGAAAACTACTCTGCCAATGACATATTCGGCGAGGTCTTTGCCATGCCGTACGGAGACTTGGGATATGCCGTCGAGGCAGACAGCGATTGCCGTGTCATGTTCATTCGCTTTTCATGCATTACCGGGCGTTGCCCCAATGCATGTCAGCACCATACGCGCCTTACTCAAAATCTCTTCGAGCTTACGGCGAAAAAGGCGCAGTCGCTCGCCATGCGTATAAACATGCTCAGCAAGCGTTCTCTGCGTGGCAAGCTCAATGCGTATTTTGACTATCTCCGCGAGAAAACAGGAAGCACCGACTTCGATGTTGAGACTTCACTGTCTCAGCTTGCGGTGTTTTTGTGTGCCGACCGCGCCAGTATGATGCGCGAGCTTAAAAACATGGCGGACGAAGGTCTTATTGAGCGGCATGGTCGCCGCGTCAGGCTTTTGAATACATAAACACATATTTTAATAATAGCAGGGAGGCAGAAACATGGCAGAGAAGAAGTTCTATACCCACGAAGGGGTTGTTCAAAGTGCGGAGCTTTCTGCGGACTATGCCGCCGCGGAGAAGTTTGACAGTGCGCGTGTCGGCAAGCTCGGCGTATATTATCGCGACGGACTGCGTACAAGGTATATAGCCTTTGATGCTGTCGAGCGTGCTTTTATCCGCATTCAAGAGGTCACGGGGCGTATGTGCTGTGGCAGTGTGAGCTTTGCGTATTATCGCCTTGTGCTTGTGCGCGGCGGGGTGGAGTATACCGACATAATGTCCGAAAGTGAAAAGGCGATGGATGCGGCTCTGGCAAAGATTCACGAAAACGCACCTGCTATCTCCATCGGTGTGGCACAGCAGTAACTATTTTGATGTAAACGGCTTATAATATATCGGGCGGCTTCCTACGCTGTCCGATATTTTTATAATGAAGGCGTTGATGCAATGCTGCATTCTCTTGCTCTTGCCTCGCTCGGCACGGGCTTTATATTTCTCATGACGGTACTCGGCGCGGCCACGGTGTTTTTCTTTGCGGGCGAGATAAAACCGCATGTGCGCTGTGCGATGATGGGTTTTGCCGCGGGTGTTATGCTTGCCGCCTCCGTGTGGAGCATGATAATCCCCGCGCTTGAACGCGCCGAAACCGCCGGGGTGCATCTGCCATGGTTGCCTACGGCGGTTGGGCTGTGCGCGGGTGCGGCGTTTCTCATGTTGCTTGACGGCGTGATCGCCCGCCGTGGCTTTTCCGACGGCGGCTCGCCCCTGCTGATCACCGCCATCACTGTTCACAACATACCAGAGGGCATGGCTGTGGGGCTTGCTCTCGCCCTCGCCTCAAATGGCGAGGGCATGGCGGCGGCGTTTGCCCTCGCACTAGGCATCGGCATACAGAACCTGCCCGAGGGCGCGGCGGTTTCTCTCCCGCTCAGACAGCTCGGCATGAAGAGTGTTCGTGCTTTTTTGCTCGGTGTTCTCTCCGGTGCGGTCGAACCTGCCTTCGGTCTGCTCGCCGTGCTTGCCGCGGCGGGCGCACAGGGGATCATGCCGTGGCTACTCGGATTTTCTGCCGGGGCAATGCTGTACGTTTCCGCGCATGAGCTTATCCCCGAGGCGAGAGGACGCACCGGCTCATGCGGTTTTATAGGCGGCTTTTTGATAATGATGGTGCTTGACGTGGCTCTCGGCTGACGCGGTGCGCTTGTGCGCCCTTGACAAAACGCGACAGAGCATTTATAATCTCAATGGATTACAATAACGCGGGTTATATAACGCGCCGCAAAATAGATATGTGTAAGGAGAACCTCAAAATGCCGCCGAAACCTAAGTATACCAGAGAAGAAATCACCACCGCCGCATACGACCTTGTCCGAGAGCGTGGGTCGGATGCCATGACCGCACGCGAGGTCGGCAAATGCCTGGGTGTGTCCAGCTCGCCGATTTTCACCACCTTCCGTGACATGGAGGAGCTTCGTGTTCACGTTGTGGCTCGCGCCAAGGCGGAGTTTGATTCTTATATCGGCGTTGCCGAGGGGTTCAGCCCCGCTTTCAAAAAGCGCGGTATGCAGTGGGTGAAGTTCGCGCAGGAAGAGCCGATGCTTTTCCGACTGCTTTTCATGTGCGATAACGGCACTAATACCGACATTGACACCGCCATCGGCATCATTCCCTCCGGACGTTCTGAGGATATAGATATCATCATGCGCGACTATGCACTTACCCGCGAGCAGGCGGAACATCTTTTCCGCCAGATGTGGATATACACCTACGGCCTTTGCTCTCTCTGCGCCGCGCATGTCTGCCACTTTGAAGATGAGGAGATTTCCACCCTACTGACGGACGTTTTCACCGGGCTTTTACACGTCCTCAAGGCTCCACCCGCCGATACTAAGATGCCCATCAAGCTTTGAGCATAGAGTCCTTCGCATTCAGCCCTTTGCTGCTTGCCGATTATTGCGTAATTACAGTGTACAGAGTAGATATTAAACCTACGAGGCTTGCAAGCCTCGTAGGTTTATGCTACAATTCCGTTATGAATTATCCGGAGGATGAACGGTGGAGTTTTCTAAAAAAGAAACAAACTTTATAAAGGGCGTTGCCATCTGCTTCATGCTCTATCATCACCTTTTTGCTTTCCCTGAGCGGGTGGTTGAAGGAGATTTTATCTCACTCATTTACGTCAATGGAACAAGAATATCTGTATTGCTCGGCGCGTTTGGGCGTATATGTGTGCCTATGTTTACGCTCCTGTCCGGGTATGGTGTTTACAGATCTTCACTTCGTGGAAATAGCGGTACTTCGCTCGTTTCTCACCGCATTGTCAATCTTTATAAGACATACTGGATGGTGTTTTTTGTTGCCCTTCCTGTTATTTTGATACGCGCTTCTCTCTTCGGACGTATTGAGTGGTATGAGGTTATTTACAATTTTTTGGGTCTTTATGCTTCGTACAATTCCGAGTGGTGGTTTGTCTTACCCTTTGCGCTTCTGCTGATACTGTTTCCCGCGATGAAGCGTTTTGTTGAGCGTGAACACGGCGGTTTTTTTGTTGACATACTCATAATTGTGCTGATAAATGCCGTTTTTATTTATGTTGTCCCCGCCTTGATGAACACCCCGCTTCTTTCTACCTTTGCCGGAACTCGATTCTATTCCCGCCTCAAAGAGCTTATGGAGCTTATCCCGGCGTTTTTCGCGGGTATTGTCCTTGCACGGTATGATGTTCTCAGCCGCGTCAAAACCGACATCGGCGCAAAGCCGTTGTGGTGTGCTGCCGCGCTTATCGGCATGATGGCGATTTTCCTTATTCGTCCGTATAACAACAAAACCTATGATTTCATAAATGCCGCGGTGTTTATTCTGTGCCTTGTCGTGCTTCTTCCGACTAAGCCTTTTCGCTTTTTCGCACCCCTTTTTGAGGAACTCGGTCGTGAATCGGCAATGATGTGGCTGACGCACAGCTTCTTCTGCTACTATTGGTTGCAAGCTCTCGTCTATGCGCCGAAGTATGCCCCGCTGGTATTCATCTGGCTTGTGATACTCAGCTATACCGCGTCAAAGCTGATACATGCTTTCTATAAATTGCTCGCTCGGCTGTGCAAGCATTGATAAAACGAGGAATTCCGATATAAGCTCGGGATTCCTCGTTTTCTTGCTGTATGACATGGTATAAGCCGGTGGTTTTACGGCAAAGTACATACTGTGATGGGGTGATGTAGCGCGATTGGGTGCATCTCGAAATAGTGAGGTGCCTTTTGCATTCGGAATACCCAACCAATTTAAGAATGGAACAAAAAGCAAATATTGCAAAAATGATAAAAATATCTAGTTTTCCGGTTAACGTCGATTTGTGCTAACCTCGTTAAAGGAACATAAAGAATCTCCCGAGTATTTGCCAAACCGTTTTTTGCCCTCTATAATAG
>CAZBYU010000093.1:0-5886 GCA_964496235.1 uncultured Oscillospiraceae bacterium
ATGTATAATATGATGATTATTTATTGCATCGGAGGCGGCGCATGAAAAAACACGTCCGCACGGCGGCTCACAACGCTGCTTTCCACTTTGCGACGGTCATCGCGGCGGTTGTTCTCGCCGCTTCGCTCTCCGCCTGCACAGGCACAACAACATCGGCTTCTGTCTCTCCTTCCCCTGTCGAAGTGTCCGACGCGCCTTTAGGCGCGAGCGAGTACGAGGGCAAGCTTATTATAAGCGAGCTTATGGTGAAAAACCGTGCCGCGGTCATGGACGATAACGGCGCGTTCCCCGATTGGATAGAGCTTGAAAACATCTCCGACGAGATTCTTGACCTTGCGGGCTTCACCCTTTCAGACGGTGAGGACGAGCCGGAATGGTCTCTCCCCGCGCTTTCTCTCGCGCCTGGTGAGTGCGCGCTTATCTACGCCGACAGCTCAGAGGACATAAACGCCTCTCTCCACGCCGATTTTTCTCTCTCCCTCGATGAAACCGTCATACTGCGCGATTCCGTCGGAGCGACGGTCGACACCGCACTGTGTTCATCGGATAAAGCCGACCGCGCCCTTGTGCGCGGAGAAGACGGCGAATGGTCGGTCTCCGCATTCTGCACCCCGGGGTGTGAAAACTCCGCCGCCGGGTACGACGCATGGCAGGACAGCCTCACCGTTCCCGAGGGACTTATTATAAGCGAGGTCGTCACGGCAAACTCCGGCTCGCTCGAGCAAAGCAGGCTCGGTCTCTGCGACTGGGTCGAGCTTAAAAACAACTCCGCCTCACCTCTTGATCTCTCTGAATATCGCCTTTCCGACGATGCCGACATGCTTGACAGCTGTGTTCTCCCCGCCGTGATCCTCAACCCGGGAGAGTGCGTTATCGTAATATGCTCGTCCGACGAGGGCAATGCCGACACGGGCTTTCTCCGTGCGCCGTTCGACCTTAAAGCCGACGGTGACAGACTCTATTTAAGCGATGCCGACGGCAAAATATGCGACCATGTGTATCTCCACGGCATACCCACGGGGGGCAGTTTGGGGCGCATGGACGGCAGAAACGGCTGGTTCTACTTTGCCGTGCCTCAGCCGCTTGCGGCAAAGTCAAACGGCGCACATCGCATCTCTGCCGCGCCGGAATGTGTGGTGCCGGACGGGGTGTATAACGACACCGCCCCTGTCGCGTTGAATTTTGTGAGCAATGACCCTGATGCCGCAATTTATTATACACTCGACAGTTCTCTCCCGAGCGAAAGCAGTACCCTCTACACAGGTACTGTTTACCTCGACAAAACCTCGGTTGTCCGTGCCGTTGCCGTCGCACCGGGTGCATTACCGAGCGAGGTCGAAACCTTTTCCTTTATAATAAACGAGGGTCACACCCTCCCCGTTGTCAGCCTCACCTCCGACGATGCCTCGGCATTTGAACGCATGTACTCCGCCGGGCGCAAGGGGACGGAGCTTTCCGGGCATATCGCGTACTTTCCCACCGAGGGCGAGGGCTTTTCCGCACCCTGCGGGGTGGACATGCACGGCGAGACAAGCCTTATACTCCCCAAGAAGAACATGGGCGTTCATTTTCGCTCACGCTACGGCGAGAGCGAGGTCGACTGTGACGTGTTCGGCGGCGGCGTGACGAGCTTTAAGTCCTTCGTTCTCCGCGCCGGGCAGGATCAGACACGCAGTATTATCCGCAGTGAGCTTCTCGCAAATCTCTGCCTGCAATTTTCCGACAATGTTCCCGCACAGCGCAGTCAATACTGTGTGCTGTATGTAAACGGCGAGTATTACGGCATATACGCGCTCATGGAAAAGGTCAACGAGGCGCATTACGCCACTCTGATGGGGGTTGAGCGCGAGAGCGTCACCGTGTTGAAGGGTCCGGTAAATCCCGGTACGGAGTATTATGAGACCGTTATCCGTTATGCCATGCAACATGACCTCACCACACCCGAGGCGTATGAGGAGTTCTGCGAGCTTATCGACATAGATTGTCTTATCGACTGGCTGATAATAGAGGGCTATTCCGCCAACACGGATATATCCTCCGGCAATGTCCGCTATGTCCATTCAACGCAAGGCGATGGTCGGTGGCGGTTCATGCTCTATGACCTCGACGCCACAATGACCACCACCGGGAGCATATTCGCAAACGTCCTGAAGCCGGTCTCCACGCAAAACGCCGTTTTCATCACTCAGCTTGTCAACAACCCCGATTTCCGTGACCGTTTCCTCACGCGTGCGGGTGAAGTGCTGGGTACGACACTGTCTAATGACAACGTCCGTGCGGAGATAACCCGCCTTGCCGATGAAATAAACCGCGAGGTCGACCGCGACAGTGCCGTCCGCAAGGCGACCACCCGCGCACAGTGGGAGGCCTCCGTGGAGGAGCTTTTGGACACCGTTGTCGAGAAGGATTGGAACAGCCGTTGCATTGCGGCTCTGCAAGCTCTCATGAATCTCACGGACGAGGAAATGCACCGGTATTTCTCTTGGGGCTGACACCACGCCCCGCAGGAGCGGATCATGAACGAAACCAAGCTTACCTTCAAGCGTTACGAAAAAAAATACCTGCTTACGCCCGATGACTACGCGCGTATTCGCGCCCGGCTTGACGCTTATATCGAGCCTGACGAGTTTTTCAGCAGCACGGTCTGCTCCGTTTATTACGACACGAGTGACTACGAGTTCATTCGCCGGTCGATAGACGCACCCGTCTACAAGGAAAAGCTCCGTCTGCGCTCATACAATGTGCCGCGCGGCGACGACGCGGTGTTTATCGAGCTTAAACGCAAGTTCAAAGGCTTGGTATATAAACGCCGCGTCATGCTCCCGGCGGATGAGGCTCGCCGCTGTCTCGCAGGTGAGCTTACACTGCCCGGTAACAGCCAGATAATGCGTGAGCTTGACTGGTTTCTCACCTCGAACGATGTCGCCCCGAGCGTTTTCATTGCCTGTGACCGCGAGGCGTATCGCGCCCGCGATGATGCCGAGCTTCGCATAACCTTTGATAAATCTATACGTTCCCGCCGAACCGAGCTGGATCTCACAGCCGGCTGTCACGGAGAGGAGCTTTTACCGCCCGACTACGTCCTCATGGAGATAAAGCTTCCCGATGCCGCACCCATGTGGCTTGCTCACATGCTCAGCGAGGACGGGCTTTTCCCCCGTGGCTTTTCAAAGTATGGGGAGATATACAAGAATAAGATTGCAGACGGAGTGATTTTCAGTGTTTAACAGCATCGTTTCCTCGCCCATAACCCTCACGCAGTTTCTTATATGCATGCTCACGGCTCTCGTGCTGGGCGTTCTCGCCTCTCTCGTGTTTACTTATAAGAACCGCCACAGCGGCTCTCTCGCCGTGGCTCTGGCTCTTCTGCCGTGCGTTGTCGCAATGGTCATCATGATGGTCAACGGCAATGTCGGCGCGGGTCTCGCCGTCGCGGGTACATTTGCCCTCGTGCGCTTTCGCTCCGCCCCGGGTACGGCGCGGGAGATAACGGGTCTGTTTTTCTCCGTCGCGCTGGGCTTGGCATGCGGAATGGGATTTGTCGGCTTGGCGGCGGTGTTTTTCGTCATCTTCTCTGCGGCTCTCCTTGTCCTGACTCTCACGCACTTCACCGAATGCGGCGGAGTACGCACTTTGAAGGTCACTATCCCGGAAAATCTCGACTATGACGGTCTGTTTGATGACCTTTTCGATAAATACACCCGCTCTCATGAGCTTGTCCGCGTCCGCACCACCAACATGGGTACACTCTTTGAGCTGACCTATCACATCTCCTTTAAGAGCGGCGAGGTCACCAAGGAGTTTATAGACGCACTCCGTTGCCGCAACGGCAACCTCTCCGTCATCTGCACCCGCGAAACCGACCGTGAGCTTATGTAAAGCCGAAAGTGGATATAGTAAACGCCTGACCGCGCTTATCGCCGGTCAGGCGTTTTCGTATTCTCAAATCTCTCTCTTTTTATACCACACAATCGACACATACCATGATGCGGCGTATATCGCCACGCTCAGTGCCGCGGCGGCAAACCACACGGTCGCGCTGGGCAGTTCGGTGCCAGACGCGCCGCCGAACTGCATGCTTGCGGCGGCGCAAACACCGCACACCATGCCGATCATGAGATAGTAGGCAATGCGACCTTTCTCCACGCCGAACCTGAACATGAACGGCATACACAGCCCCACCGACGTGAACGATGCCGTCAGCATCATCGCCATCAGCACCCCCAGCGGAACTCCGCCGTCGCCGAAGCGCAATGTTCTGCAAAGCTGAGCCGCCGTGGACAGTGCCATCACCACCACCTGCATCACAAGCCCTACGATGTACTTTGACGATACGATTTTTCCCTTGGAGTACGGAAGCATACTGCTGTATCTATCCCAGCCGCTCCGCTCATCGTACCCCATCAACGTCACCGGCATCATGCCCGAAAGCATGCACGGATAGAGCAGCATGAAAAGCCCATCCTCCTCCATCACCGCCGCCAGAAGAATGAACACCATCACGAACAAATATGCGCGGCAATGCTTTTTCATCAGGCAAAAATCCTTGTATAATAAGCCTTTCATTCTTCACGCCTCCCTTGCCATCATGACAAACAGCTCCTCAATGCTCACCGCGCCCTGCGCCAAACCGTGCGGCACGTTCCTGCGCGGCATGATAAGCTCGACACCGTAGGTCGTTTCCTTTTTGTACTTTATGCTTGCCGCGTCGAACGCGGTCAAGTCCTCATGCCCACAGCGGACAACACAGTATTCGTCCAAGAGTTTGTCCTTTTCCTCGCATAAAAGAAGCCTTCCCTTGTGCAAAAACGCCACATAGTCGCAAAGTCGCTCCAAATCGCTGACAATGTGGGAGGATATAAGCACGGAATGCTCCTCATCGCGTGTAAAATCGTAAAACATCTCAACCACCTCGTCACGCGCGACCGGGTCAAGCCCGCTCGTAGGCTCATCAAGCAATAAAAGCTTACTGCCGTGTGACATGGCAACGGCAATGCCGAGCTTCATCTTCATTCCGCGTGAAAAGTCCTTAAAGCTCTTATTCTCCGGCAGTTCTAGTTTTTTGATAAGACGCGTGTACTCACCCTCATTCCAGTTTGAGTACGTTGAGCGCATCATGCGCCCTATCTGACGCGTTGTCATGCAGTCCGGAAGACCTATCTCGTCCGGCACCACGCCGACCTCTTCCTTTGTCATGCACCCGCACTCGCGGCTATCACGACCGAGAACACGTATTTTGCCCGAATCTGCACGCAAAATGTCCAGTATCAGCTTTATTGTCGTGGTCTTACCCGCTCCGTTTTCGCCGATAAGCCCCATTATGCATCCGCTCGGCAGACTCAGTGTAAGCTCACCCAGCTCAAAGCCCGGAAAGCTCTTTTTCACGTTTATAAGCTCCAGTGCGTTCATTTTTCGTTCTCCCAACACAGTTCTATCATTTCCTCTATACCCCCGCGTGTCAGATTACACGTTGCGGCAAGACGCGCTATCTCCTCGATGTGCGCCTCTATCTTTTTCAGGTTTTCCTCTCGTATAAGCTCCACGTTCTTCGGCGCGACATAACAGCCCTTTGCGGGTACGGTATATATAAACCCATCCTTTTCAAGCTCCTCATACGCCCTCTTCGTCGTTATAAAGCTTATTCTCAAGTCCTTTGCCAGCCCCCTGATGGAGGGCAGAAGCTCGTTTTCCTCCAACACGCCGCTTATTATCTGGGTCTTCAGCTGCTTATATATCTGCTCATATATCGGTACGCCGCTTTTGTTGTCTATCAGTATATTCACGTCTTCCCGCCTTCCGTTAATACTGTATATGTGTATTATATACAGCATTAGCACAGCTGTCAATAGTTTTTTGAAATCTTGACTCACGGCGGCAGAAAAAGTA
>CAZBYU010000094.1:0-5778 GCA_964496235.1 uncultured Oscillospiraceae bacterium
TGAGCGGGGCATACAGTTTATCGGAGATATACCTATCTATGTCGCGCTTGATTCCGCCGACGTGTGGAGCGACCCGCAGTTTTTCCAGCTCGACGAGAACAATGTCCCCACGGAGGTGGCGGGCGTACCGCCGGACGCGTTTACCGCGGACGGTCAGCTCTGGGGCAACCCGCTTTATGACTGGGGGCGCATGACCGCGGACGGCTACGGCTGGTGGATACGGCGCATTGACGGGGCAAAGCGGCTTTACGACGTGATACGCATTGACCATTTCCGCGGCTTCGACAGCTATTGGGCTGTACCCGCGACGGACAGCACTGCGATAAACGGCGAGTGGAGACCGGGTCCCGGCATGGGGCTTGTGGGTGTGTTGACCTCGTGGTTTTCTGACTTGCGCTTCATAGCGGAGGATTTGGGCTATACCACGCCGGGGGTGCAGAAGCTTCTGTCCGATTCCGGGCTACCCGGCATGAAGATACTGGAGTTTGCCTTCGACGCACACGGCGAGTCGGATTATCTGCCGCACCGTTGCGGAAAGAACAGCGTGTGCTACATGGGTACTCACGACAATGACACCGCGCTCGGCTGGCTTGCCACGACAGGCAAGGAGGATGCGGCATTTGCCAAGCGGTATATGCACATCACGGACGATGAGGGCTGGTGCTGGGGCATGATACGCACGGGTATGTCCACGGCGTCGGATCTGTTCGTGATGCAGATGCAGGACATTCTGGAGCTTGACGGCACTGCGCGTATGAACGTGCCGGGTAAGCCCTACGGCAACTGGGTATGGCGCATGAAGCCCGGTGCGGCAACAAAGAAGCTTGCCAAAAAGCTGCGCGAATACACCGAGACCTATCGCAGACTTCCCGAAGAGGAAGAGGCGGAGAAATAAAAAAGCAAACAGATAAAGCTACACCCACCGTTTGCCGAAAGGCAGACGGTGGGTGTTTTTTTGTTTTGATCAAATATACCTTATGCTCAGGCGGCAGACTTGAAACTCGTCGAGATGTGCAAGGGAGTAGTTGAAGCTACCCTTGGAAAGACCGTTCCAGCGACCCATAACATCACTGATGGAATCAATGAAGGTGCAGTAATCGTCAAAGCTTTCAAACTGGATATAGGCGGCCTCGCCGTCGGCAAGTGAGGAGAGACGGCTGAACAGTGCGGCCTCATATTCCTCGCCTGTGGAGACGTACGCACCGGAGAGCGCGTGATAGCTCATGTTCATGCTTTCACTGCCCGGCACGATGACAAAGCCCGCAAACGCCGCGTTCTCGGGGTATTTCGAGCGTATCCAGTAGCGGGAGACGTTGAACGCGCCGTAGTAGTTATAATCCCTGTCAGCGGAGTTGACATCGTTTGTGACATCAAGGTCGTAATACGTGCCGTCTATGCGGATGACGTTCCACGCATGACCGATTGGAGAGGCGGCGTTGTTGCCCGCCATGACCATACAGGAAATGCCCATCTCCTCGCATATCCACTTCATCGCAAGGCTTATGCCGTCGCACTTGGCTTGACGGTCGCCGAGTGCGCCGTATGCCGTGGAGGCGTTGGGAGCGTCGTAATCATAAAAGCAGTTGGCGGTGATGTAGTTATAGGCGAGAAGCTCTTTTTCGTACTCGCTCAAGCCCTCTGCCTTCTTTGCCAGAGCTTCCGCAACGCCCTGACAGACGGCGTACTGCGCGTCATACTCCTCACGCGAGAGCGCGAGAGGGAGCTGGGCGGAGACAACATTGCCGGCGGAGTCGGAATAAAAGGTGATGGAGTCCGAGGCGGAAAACTGCAAAAGCTCCGGGCATTCATAGCTTAAAAGCAGGGTGAGGTTAGACAGCTCGTCCTTTGACAGAGCCTGAGAGAATGAGCAATTGGCGGAAAAGGAGCTGACCGTGCGATAGATTGTGCAAAAGCTTTCGAGAAGGCGGTCATCGAGCTGGGTGAGGTAGTAGCGTTGCTCAAAATGCGGAATAAGCAGACGCGCCTCCTGCTGAACAAGGCTGAGCGGCTCGGGGGTGGGCTCGGGTTTGGGGGTGGGTTGAACGGTGATGACATTTTCCGTGATCTGAGCCGCGGGATAGTTCGGCGCGGTGACAACGTCACGGTGTGAATCGCGCACGAGCGCGACTATCATAACAACGAGTGCCGCCGCCGCGATGAAGATGAGTGCCGCCGCCGCACCGTAGCCGCGTTTGGACTGAACAACACGCACGACTATTTTGAGTTCACCCTCGGCGATAACTCCGTATTCATCTATAAACGGAGCTTCGACATACAGCACTGCGCCGTCATCAAGCCGACCCGGAAGCTCAACATCGAGCGGGGCGGGTGCGCCGGGGTAGTTGACCGTGCGGAAGCAACCGGAAGCCGCTTCACCCGGCGTGAGCGAGACGGAAACGGACGTATATTCATAATCAGAGTATGTACTCATGGCAAAATCGTCTTTCGGAAGGGATGGTAATAGTACGCCGCGAGGTGCGGCAAAGATGAATGATACAGGAAAACCACGCGACAAGGGTGAATTATATGTTAAAAAAACACCGTGGCAAGGTGCAAAAGGGGGAAGCGGCGGGAGCGGAGACGTGGCATCTGCACCGTGGTCAAAGGCAGGGGAGCTTTGCGCCGACCTGTAGGGCGAGACGGCGAACGTAAGAGCCGAGTGCGTCCTCGGATGGGAAATGCACAAGCATACCCTCCGGCGGGTGCAACACGAGATTGACGGCCTCGCCGCATGCCTGACGCTCCATATACTCCACCGGCATCTCGGTGTAAAAATGCTCGGCGGCGATATGGCGCAACTCATGGCGCAGTACCGTGTCGCGTTTTTCCTCGCTCAAAAGCGAGTTTATATACACGCTGAAGCTACCGTCGGAGTTCGGAAGCGTGACCCCCTCCACGCGCAGGGGAAGCTCCACCAGACGGACGAAATAGTCAGTCATTGTGCAAAGCCTCGATTATTTTGACCGCCTTGCGAACGTCCTCGGGTGTGGCATCTTTGGCAAGCTTGAAGAGCATACGCATCTCGTCTCTGTTGCGAAGAGCCTCCAAAAGCTCGGCAAGCTCCGCACTCTGCGCACTCTCCGGCGAGGTCAGCGTGTTCATGTCCACGCCGAAAAATTCGGAAAGCAGACGGAGCGTGTCAATGTCCGGCTCGCGCTTGCCGGTTTCGTACATGCCGACGGCACTGCGGGAAAGCCCGGTCGCGTCTGCCAGAGCCTGCTGAGAAAGCCCGGAGCGGCGGCGCAGGTGCAGTAGGGTATCGCTGAAATATGACATGGCGTTATTCCCCCTCATTATGTCTGTGATAGTATCACAAAGTGTGACAAATGTAAAGAAAAAATTTTTGCTCCGAGAAGGCTTGCGGCACAAGAAGATTCACGCTCTCTCACGGTCGGGAAAAGCAATAATCGGAAAAATCCCCCGGTGCGGGTATTGACTTATACCCGCCGTAATGATAAACTCCGGTTGTCACGAGACGTGACAGAGAAGGACGCAGAAAAATCGGGACGCGGCTACGGCGGCGAGCCTGAACTCTTTTGCTCTTTCACAGTCACGAAACGTGACAAAACGAGACGCGGAGGCTGGATTGAAACAACTGCGTGACGCGGAATACATACGCCATGCCCGCATTTTCGGGTATCCGACGGGAGAGTATGACGAGCAGCCCGGGTGCGGCGAGAGTGCCGCATTGCCGGAATGGCTGTGGCGAAACGGTGAGGAGGACGAACAATGGGAAGACATTTCGTAAGCTATGAGGCACAGTGTCCGTTTTATCGAGCGGAGGACAAAAGGGTGATCTACTGCGAGGGTGTGGAGGAAAACAGCCTTATTCACAACGCTTTTGCCGGAAACGCGGATAAGTACAAGGCGCGTTTTTGCTGTGCGGGGTGGGAGGAGTGCAGGATAGCGAAAATGCTGTGGGAGAAATACGCATGAAGGAGAGGGAGCTATGGCGAGCGAGAAGGCGAATACGGCTGAGACGAAAACCGCGCTTGGGCTTCGCTTTGAGGAGATGACCGATGCGGCGGCGCGGCTGATAGAAAGCTCCATCAACGCCGCAGACCCCGATGACCCCAAGATACTCAAGGCGATAACCGGGGCGTTGAAGGATTTGAAGGAGCTGATGGAGTCACCGCCGGGTGCGTCCGGGGGAGACATTGTGATACGCGTGGAGGGCGGCGCACCGCGCCCGCCGGACGAGCTGCCGAGCGGCGAGAGAAAGACCGAGGCGAAGAAAGAGCGCGTAGAGGGCGATGCGGCAAAGAACGCGGAGAGTGGGGAATAAATGCCCTACATCGACATACCCGCACCGAACGACAAGCAAAGGCGGTTTTTCGAGGATGGGCATAAATACGTTGCCTACGGCGGCGCGAGAGGCGGCGGAAAAAGCTGGGCGGTGCGCGTGAACGCGCTTATCATGGCGGCGCGTTACCCCGGCGTGACGCAGATAATCATAAGACGGAGCTACCCGGAGCTGTACGCCAACCACATAAAGCCGTTTTTGCAGCTTCTGCCGCGAGGGTGCTACGCCTATAACGATACTCGAAAGGAGATAACGCTTCCCAATTCAAGCCGTATTATATTCCGCTACTGTGCAAACGACGCGGATCTGCTCAACTTTCAGGGCATGGAGTGCGACATCATGTACATAGACGAGGCAACACAGCTCACGGAGGAGCAGTTTCGCGTTTTGTCGGCGTGTGTGCGCGGCGCGGGAGAGGGCATGCCGAAGCGGTGCTATCTCACGTGTAACCCCGGTGGAATAGGACATCAGTGGGTCAAGCGGCTTTTTGTGGACAGACGCTATAACGCCGGGGAGCGAGCGGAGGAATACAGCTTCATTCAGGCGAGTGTACGCGACAACGGCGCACTCATGCGCGCTCAGCCCGACTATGTCCGACAGCTCGAGGCACTGCCGCCGAAGCTGCGCGAGGCGTGGCTGGATGGGTCATGGGACGTACATATGGGGCAGTTTTTCGAGGATTTTTACGACAGGAGCGAGCATTACGCCGACAGACGCTATACCCACGTGATAGACCCCTTCGACATTCCCGAGGACTGGCGGATATACCGCTCGTTCGACTGGGGATATCACAGACCCTTTTCGTGCGGCTGGTGGGCGGTGGATTACGACGGCGTGGTTTATCGGATCCTGGAGCTTTACGGCTGTACGGAGACGGCAAACGAGGGAGTGCGCTGGACACCGGACAGGGTGTTTTCCGAGATAGAGCGCACCGAGCGGGAACACCGCTGGCTTCGCGGGAAAAGGATAACCGGAGTTGCCGACCCTGCGATATGGGACGCGTCAACAGGCGAGAGCATCGCCGAATGCGCCGCAAGGCACGGCGTGTATTTCACGCGAGGTGACAACGCGCGTATACCGGGGTGGCTACAGCTGCACTACCGCCTCGCCTTTGACGAGAGGGGAAAGCCGATGATGTACGTGTTCAAAAACTGCAAGGCGTTCATACGCACCTTGCCGCTATTGCAATACGACGAACAGCGCGTGGAGGACTTGGACAGCGACGGAGAGGATCACATCGCGGACGAAACGCGGTATTTTCTCATGTCGCGTCCGATAAAGCCGCGCCGTGCGGCATCGGGAGAGACCGGCGCGAGCGCGATGAAGCTTTTGCTCGACATAGAGCCGGGCGAGCTTGCCACAGCGCGGACAAGGGAGAGAATGGAGATTATAAATGACTGAAAACTTTAACGACAGCACGCCTGTGCGCGAGGGCGAGATACCGCGTACGATAGGCGAGGAGGAGGTACGCGCGG
>CAZBYU010000095.1:0-5711 GCA_964496235.1 uncultured Oscillospiraceae bacterium
TGTCCGCCGGGCCGAAATCGCACAGCTCATGCAGTGACGGCTCAATCTCAAAGCGTCCTCTGCGGAAGCTTGTCGCCGCACCACCGGGCAGATTGTGCTGTTCAATCAGCAGGGTCTTCTTTCCCGCCAATTGACATTGCAGTGCCGCAGACAGACCGGCGTTACCCGCGCCTACGACAACTATGTCATATTTCGCCATATTTTTCCCCTTTCCTAATGTGAGTATAAATTTGTGGCTATGCCACGTTGTTAATAATATATCACATTTATATGGAATATGCAATGTGATATTAAGACAAAAGGTTTATAATTGTCGTGATATTTCACGCTTCTATGTTTGTCAGCACTGAAGCAGTATCTCACGCGCGACTGTTATCAGCTCGTCGCTTGTGATCTTGTTTTCAGTGAGTGTGAATGTCAAACCGCGTTCTACATCTCGCCATGTAAGGCAAAATTGTGTACCGTCCGGCTTTTACCAAACCCATACGACGTTGCCATCAATGCTCAACTCGGTGAATATATTTCCCCGTATCCGATGTCGGGACTATAGTAGTAAGTGACGAATCCGGCAATGTCTGTGCCGGATTCTTTATAATCGAACTCGATTTTGTTGATACCTACGTCGGTGTACACACCCGAAAGAGCGTGTCATTGACGCATTCTGCCTCATCATCTCCGCCTTAAATGTTATATTCAATTGTGTGACAATAACGGTCATACTTTTTCTAGCTCTAGCTTATCGCCACGTCCAAGCGTTGCCAATAAAGCTTAATTATCGCATTATCGTCCAATTCTGACCTCCCAGCATTTCATTTCAAGGTCTTTTCACTCTTATAGATTACAAAACCGCGCAAAAGGTTGCATGAATTCGGGGTTAGATGACGGTTTTCCTATATATAATGATAACCCCCGGTGGCTACTTAGCAGTCATCGGGGGTAACGACGAAATATGTAGTTTAGAGAGCCGGTATAGAAAAGAACTATTTCAATTCACGCTTTTGCCCATTTCATAGGCTTGATTCATGTACTCTGTGCTTTTGACTTTACCGGATTCGTAGATATTGGCGGCAATGACAACGCCCTTTTCGACTGCACCCTCGACAGAATCGGCATAGCCGCGCATGCAGTTGACGGCGGTTTCACCGGCGGTGGGGTTATCGTCCTCCATAGTGACGATGTAATAAAACTCTTTATCGTGTACTTCGAGCCATCGGGCAACAGTGCGGTCAATGAGTGCTTTAAGCTGAGCATTGACGGCATAGAAATACACGGGGCTTGCAAGGACGATAACATCGGCATCAATCATCTTTTGCAATATACCCGCCATATCGTCCTTGTGAACACATTCGCCACCGTGGTCGCGGCAATAGTAACAACCGGAGCATGGAGATATTTTATACTCACAGACACGGAGCTTTTCCACTTCGTGTCCACTCTCCTTTGCCCCGCGCATAAACTCATCGCACAACAGGTCGGAATTACCGCCCTTGCGAGGACTTGCGGAAAGAATAAGCACATTCTTGCTCATTATACATTGCTCCTTTCGTCTCAACTGAGCTTGACAACAAGACGGTTCTCGTCTTCTAAATACAATATTGACCCATCATCGGGGTAGCAGGGCATTTCGTCATACCAATCACAGCGGAGTATGGTGTCTTCACGGTACATATAAAGGTCGAGACCGAGGTAATACTTTATGAAACTCACGCGCGTATATATATTGACCAAGTCCTCGTTCACGCCGACAAACTCCCCGGTGTCGATCTCCTCTGTGAAGTGCGTCAAGCCCGATTCGGCATTGCCGACAATGTCGACCACCGTGAAAAGATTGAAATTCGGATTGTCCATGACCTCGGTCATGAGGGAATTATAAAAGGTGTACGCATTTTCGTATTCAAGGTGCATTTTAAGATATACCTTATTGGCAAAATACACATTCGACGCAATTATGAGACTGACGGCAAGCGCACAAAGAGCGCGTATGCCGCGCTTCGTCATGGCTTCACACGCAACAAGCGTCAACACATAAAACGACACAAAGCTGAACAGCACAAGGGTGTGGATTATATCCGCCGAGGCGATCAGATACATGCAGTTGACGCTGAGCGGATAAAGGGCGAGTAGCAAAAGCATCAGTGTGGTTTTCTTCGCGTCCTTTCCGCGCAAAATGGTGGACACAACAGAAGCGAGAACAACAAGCGCACAAACGAGGTGAGCAAATGCTGCCCCTCCGGATGTGACAAGCCCGAAGTTACCGGAGAAGAAAATTCCGAAGAACGAGGTATACGCCGTAAGCAGACCTCGGAAAAATTTCAGTTCTGTTGTCACCTCATACTCCTGATATCCGGTGTCCATAGCGGCTTCGACAATGAGCGTGACGGTATAGTAGAGTATGAGCGAGACGGCGAGGAGAAGAAAATAACGCAGGGCGGTGCGGAAAACCGATTTCGCTTCACAGCTATCGTTCAGCAGGGCTTTAATGAGGAGAACTACGCAAAAGCTTGCCGCGAGGGCGATGTACGCCTGATATATGCCTAGTGAAAACGCAAGTGCTACACAAGCAACGACAGTGGGAATCTTACCTCCTCGGGTAAAAAGATACACCGAGAGGACGGCGAGGAATATCGCAAGGGCATATGATGCACTTGTGAACATATAGCATAGGTTTCCGGTGAGTGCGGGAAAGGCGGCAAATGCGCCGCTTAAAAGAACCTGAGTTACAGGGCTTTTGAAGCGAAAGCACTCAATCGTCAGGCATACCGCCGCCGAAATGAGCAAAAGTGTGATGACACCGTATATCCAAGGCATTGAAACGTCGGGAAAAACAAGCTTTGTCATTTCAAGACCCCAGCGACCGGAGGTCACTGTTGCACCCTTTGAAAAGAGTGCGGCGGTCTCGTCGGCATTTAATAGCTTATTGGTAAAGGCATACATATGCGCGAGAAAGCCGAAAATGAGCGTGGAAGCTATGGGCAGAGCGTGGCGTTTCGCCGCCGAGGAAAGGTCGGACGCGGCGCGTTCAAAGAGAGAATAATTCTGTTTCATTGCACTCCCCTCCTCAACCGAGCTTTACAACGACATAGTCGTCTATTATCTTGACAGAACCGTAATACGGATATTCACTCATCTTGTCAAACTCCGAAGTAACCGCAAGTGCGGCAAGCTCCGTCTCATCTGCAAGAGGTATATTACTGCCGAGATAACGGCGAATGAAATTTTCTTGCGAATAGATGTTAATTAGGTCACGGCTCGGACCTGTGATATAGCCTAGGTCGATTTCCGGGCGAGTGGCAACGGCGTTATCTTGATGCCCGATAAGCGCGAGCTTTTTCGTCTCGTCAAAGCCGTCGGTATTCTCTGCACGCGCAAGGAGAATGGAATAAAACGAATACGCATTTTCGTATTCAAGATACATCTCCAGATATACCTCGTTTGCAAAATATACATTGCTCGCAAGGGCGATGGTGAGTGCGGCATAAATCACGTCGCGTGAGGCGCGTTTTATAAGCTCCCCACCGTCAAAAACGCGCTGTAAAAGCATAGCCGCAAGGACATAAAACGCAACGAAGCTGTATATGACCAGAGTGTGGATAGACTCATTGGACATAGCAAGGAACATGCAGTTGACGGCAATCGGGAGAAGAAAAACCGACACAATGATAAACACGCCGGCTCCGACGCGACCGACGCGGACGCTCTTGACGGCGACCATGAACACGCCGACAAGGCAGAGCGCGAAAAGGACAAGGTGCGCTATGCGCGAGACTTCACTTGTGATGAGAGCATATTCACGATAAGTGAGATAATAGACAAAAAAGTCATAAGCTGTGCGGATTCTGCCGAGTATTCCGGAGCTTGCGGCATTATCTCGTACATAGGCATTAAACTCCGCCCCGGTGAATTTGAAGACCACGAGGGTAATAAGCGCGTATACCACAAGCGCGGCAAGGAGCATGGCAAGTGCTTTCATGCTGAAAACGATGATGTCTTTAAGCTTTGCTTCACTGTCAAGGCAGAGGAAAATCGCGTAGAGCAAAAGAAGGCTTGCGGCAAGGGCGATATATGATTGATAAAGCCCCAGAGAGAGCGTCATTAAGGTGACTGCAACAGCGTCATTCTTCCAACCGCCACGGCAAAAAAGGAACACCGAAAGCACCGCGAAAAGAAACGACAGGGCGTATGCCGAGCTTGTGAACATGAAGCAGAACGTACCGGTTTGTGAGGGAAAGGCGGTTATCATTCCGGCAAGCAGGACAGTGGTAAGCCCGCCTTTAATGTCAAAAAGGCGCACAATGATGCACACGGACACCGCAAGCAAAACAAGGCTTATAAGCCCATAAAGCCACGGCATGGAGTAATCCGGGAATATGAGCTTTACAGCCTCCAGCCCCCAACGACCGGAGGTAACCGTCGCGCCCTTGCCGAAAAGTGACTCGATCTCATCGGCATTGACAAGCTTATTTGTGAAAGCAAACATGTGCGCCGCGAGACCGAAAGCAAGCGCGGAAAGAAACGGCAGCCTGTCGCGCACCGTGAGCATCCAAACGCGCTCTATAAACCTTTCAAGCGGCGTAACGCCTTTATTTTGCATTGCCATCACTCCTCTGTGCGAAATAGTGTGATAATCTGATAAAACCGTAGGAGGCAACGGGGATCATGAGCATAAAGTAAGTCAAAGCGTACTGAGACTTCGCCTCAAAAAACAAATGATAGATAAGCCCACCGAGTATAACGAGAGGCAAAAGCGCGGTTTTGATATCTCCGCGCCGCATGAGCAGGATAAGACCGAGTGTGAAGCCGAAGAAGATAAGCTGTTGATAGTAGTTCATCAGCTGAGTCAGTCGGCGGGCAAAGGTTTGGCAGATAAGGCGGTGAACCACACCGGACTCGCTGTAGCTTTTTCGCACTTGATTTGTCCAAAGCCCCTGATACGTCGGCTCATTCCACTGGCTCAAAAGCTTGCGGGAGAAAAACCGCCGACCCTCACGCGGCTCACTCTTGAAGTATTCAAACCTCTCGCCGATCACCTCACGCGCTTTTTCCGATGTGGCGGCACGGTCATAATTCTCGGCGAAATAGAGATCCGTGGTGTATTGGCGGTCATACCAGCCGGAGCAGCTTTTCCCCTCGCTGACACCCATTGCCATCCAGCACACACGCGGAACACCGTCACCAAAGCTTATGTCCATACGTCTTTCATAGTATTTTTGCGGCAAATCCTTGCACCCCAGCACTACAGCAAGCGAAAAAAACATCAACAATGCCGACTTTATATGCGGCTTTTTTATGAAAACAATAAGCCAGACGATCATAATTGCGATGAAAAAGACCATACAATTGAGCTTCAAAACGACCGCAAGGGTCGTAAACAAGGCACAAAACACCGCGTCTATGGTTTTATCATGCTCCGCAAAACGGAGAAAGAACATCACGCCCGCGCTTGCCGCGGCATAGCCCGGTATAACGCCATACATATATGTGGAAAAGAGTATGCCCGGCAGGAAAAACATGAAAAGCACAGCGGTGACACGCTCAACATCGTCACTTTTGAATATATATCTCGCACTTTTCACCGTACACACACAGCCGAGTGCAAGATACAGCGCATTGAGGATTTGCAGGGCAAGAGAGGAAAAGCCCTCCGGCGCGGTGGGTATAGCAAGCATAAAGGCACGGAAGAAAAGCTCCTCATACAGTGCGAAGCCCAACTG
>CAZBYU010000096.1:0-5698 GCA_964496235.1 uncultured Oscillospiraceae bacterium
ATTTACAAACGCACAACATTACGAAAAGGGGAGCGTTTTTCATGTCTACTAATTCCAACAGATTCAAAATGAGCCAGGAACGTCTGGACGCAATAAAAGAAGAACTCAACTATCTTGAAACCGTCCGCGAAAAGGAAGTGGCGGAGCTTATCAAAGAGGCTCGTAGCTTCGGTGACCTTTCCGAAAACAGCGAGTATGACGAGGCGAAGACCGAGCAGGGCAAGCTCTATTCCAAGATTGCAGAGCTGAAGGTTCTCATTGAGAACGCTGAGATCGTCGACAACATTGACCTTGACGTTCCCAAGGATGCAGTTACTCTCGGCAGTATCGTCAAGGTTCTCGATGTGGAGGAGGATTTTGAGGAGACTTACGAGATAGTCGGTTCACAGGAGGCAAACCCCAGAGCCGGTCGCATTTCCGACGATTCACCGCTTGGCAAGGGCTTGCGCGGTCACAAGGCCGGTGACATTGCCGTCATCGATGCACCTGTGGGTCAGCTCAAATTCAAGATAGTTTCCGTGGAAAATAAGTAAGATATAAGACTGGGCGTGACATTTTGTCGCGCCCGGTTATGTGATTATAAAAAGAACGATTATTTATTGAGAATAGGTGGTATTTAACATGAGTGAAGCTGTCAATAACCGGACAAATAGCGAGCAGGAGCTTTCCGAGCTTCTTCAAATTCGCCGTGACAAGCTCTCCGCCCTGCAAGAGGAGGGAAGAGATCCGTTTCAAAAGACTTTTTACGCCAGGAGCGCGTGGACGAGCGAAATAAGAGACAATTATGATGCCTTTGACGGTAAAACAGTTTCCGTTGCAGGGCGTATCATGTCCAAACGCGGCATGGGCAAGGCAATATTCTGCCATATCAAAGACGGCGAGGGTCTTTTGCAGGTTTATGTTCGCGCCGATGCCGTCAGCGAGCAGGAATTTGCCGACTTCCGTAAGTTCGATATCGGTGATATCATCGGAGTCACCGGCTATGTCTTCAAGACCAAGACCGAAGAGATCTCCGTGCATGCCTAGCGTGTTGAGCTTCTTTCCAAGTCTCTGCGTCCTTTGCCCGAAAAGTTCCACGGCATGACGAATACCGAGCTTAAATACCGCCAACGCTATGTCGACCTCATCGTCAACGATGACAGCCGTCGTACATTCATTATCCGCTCGAAGTTTATTTCCTTCGTCCGCCGCTATCTCGAATCCCGCGGCTACATGGAGGTTGAAACCCCTGTTCTCAATACCATCTCCGGCGGTGCGACAGCGCGCCCGTTTATCACGCATCATAACGCGCTTGACCTTGACATGTATCTGCGTATCGCAACCGAGCTTAATCTCAAGCGTCTTGTTGTCGGCGGTCTTGAGCGAGTTTACGAGATAGGTCGTATATTCCGCAACGAGGGTATGGATACCCGCCATAACCCCGAGTTCACCACGGTTGAGCTTTATGAGGCATATGCCGACTTCAACACCATGATGGATATTTTCGAGGGCATTCTCGCCGGTGCGGCAGAGGAGATTCTCGGTACTTATGATGTCACATGGCTCGGTCATGAGGTTAGCCTCAAGCCCCCTTACCGCCGCCTCACTATGGCAGACGCGGTCAAGGAGCATTTGGGCATTGACTTTATGTCCATAAGCTCCGATGAGGAAGCCGTTGCCGCGGCAAAGAGCGTCGGTGTTGACATGGAGAATGTTGAGCCTACGTGGGGTCACGCCCTTTATGAGTGTTTCGACCAAAAGGTTGAGGAAAAGATGATCCAGCCGACGTTCATAACCATGCACCCGGTTGATGTTTCTCCGCTTGCCAAGCGTAGCCCCGCAGATCCCCGCCTTACCGAGCGTTTTGAGCTGTTTGTATGTTGCAGTGAGATGGGCAACGCATTCTCTGAGCTGAATGACCCCATAGACCAGAAGCAACGCTTCCAGAAACAGGTCGAGATGCGCGCCAACGGCGACGAAGAAGCGGGTATGATGGACGATGACTACATCAACGCTCTTGAATACGGTCTGCCTCCCACGGGCGGTCTCGGCATAGGCATTGACCGCTGTGTCATGCTCCTCACCGGTGCGGCATCTGTCCGCGATGTCATTCTCTTCCCGACAATGAAGCCCACCGATATCAAGTCTGCCGCGAAGACCGATACTGTTGATGCCGCGCCCGCGGTCTCCGAACAGCCCGCTGTCGCTACCAATGTCGAACCCATTGATTTTTCAAAGGTTCAGATCGAGCCGCTTTTTGAGGAGCTTGTCGATTTCGACACCTTCTCCAAGTCTGATTTCCGCGCTGTCAAAGTCAAGGAGTGCGAAGCAGTCAAGAAGTCCAAGAAACTCTTGAAGTTCGTGCTGGACGATGGCACCGGCACTGACCGTGTCATTCTCTCCGGCATTCACCCCTTCTACGAGCCGGAAGAGCTTGTCGGCAAGACATGCATTGCCATTACAAATCTGCCTCCCAGACCCATGATGGGTATTGACTCCTGCGGCATGCTCATTTCCGCGGTTCATCACGAGGAAGGGGAGGAAAAGCTCCACCTGCTCATGGTGGACGAACATATCCCCGCCGGTGCAAAGCTTTACTGAGCTGTTTGCCACCGCTATAACCGAACACTTGTTTGCACGGGGCAGCCTATTTGACTGCCTCGTGTATTGCTCTGTCTTCTTCATTTATACTTCAACGTGCAGTTTTTACAAAATGTGTTGACAAAGTGGTTAAGGTTGGTTAAAATGTTGTACCGAACAATGGAAATTTGTTGCGTAACGGTCACGTTTTGATACGAATGTTATAAATAAACTACGTTGTGAACATTTGACGTGCTTGTTTAATTTTGGCTGTTTGTTATGCCGCGGTTGACTTTTCTCGCTTATATGATATATTCAATAATGATTTTTTTTTCGGAGCGTAACTGAATGAAAAATAGCTGTCATAAGATTCTGCCGATAATACTTGTTTTGCTCGCGCTTGTGCTGTGTGCATGTGGACGGAGTGAACAGCCTGTTGCACCGACGGATACCTCGGAGGGTGACGGCATTTTCAATTCCGATTTAACGGCAATAGATTTTCTTGAGGGCGTGTGGACGAATAATCGCGCTCAGTATATCACCGCCTCTCGCGGCGATACCATGCTCATCGTCTGGGGAACGAACATTGCTCTTCCTCAGTGTGATATCTACGTCTTGAAAAACGGCGTTCTTGTCGGCGGTGACTCCGAGGGGAATGAGCAGGAGCTTTTGCTTTTTGAATATGTCGACGGTGATTCAATAACCGTACATGACCTTATCAATGGGCAGGAGAGCCTTTTTGTGCGCGATTCTCTGGAGGTCGATGAAACCCGCTTAGATAATGATTACGTCTTCTGGACGATGAATCGTGCCAGTGTCTATCTCAGCGGTATGTGGATGAACGAGGCGGGGAATTATTTTACGCTGTTTTTGGATGAAAACGCTTCCGTCAACTTCAATTCCGATTTGCCCTGCCCCGAGTGTGATTACATAGATTTTTATGAAGGTGACCTCTGTGGGTTTGCAGCCGGCGTAGATGGCAGTGTCACGATAACCCCGATATTCACCTTTGATATTATATCCGAGGACGAGGTCAGCGTTCTTTGCGCTGTTGACGGCAGTGAGAGCGTTTTCACGCGACTCAGCCGGGAGCTTGATGAAGAGCTTTTGAACAGCGAGTATATTTTCGCAAATAACCAGCGTGCCTTTACCTTCCTCAACGGCAGATGGAGTGATGAGGTGGGTTACTACTTCCTCGTAGAAAACGGCAACGGCGGGATCACGTGGAATACTAATCTGCCCTTAGACGACAGCTTTTTAAGTTATGGCTTTATGTACGGCGGTCTCTATGGTTCTTCTGTTGACGAAAACGGCGAAAACGTTGATGTTGAGATCTATGCTTTTCGCGTTATCTCCGAAGCTGAGCTTGAAGTCACGGTCTGTGAGACCGGTGAAAGCTATACCCTGGTAAGAGAGGAGTGATAGGTGCGTGGTTGTAATTGAGCGCGAAGCGCAGGCAATTCCACCCGGAAAAGAGCCTGAGCATCTTAAAAGCGCGATAGCTGAATTTTTCAGCTCTGTTGACAGGGCATTTCCGGATAAGCTTATCGTCTGGGAACGCTGGGATCATGATAAGTTCGATAAGCCTGCCTGCACTCTATGCGAGGAGCTTGGCTATTCTGCGGGTGCGCCGTTCTTGACGGCTTACGGATATTCCATCATTACTCCGAACGGGCTTATAATGCCCGCCGATAAAAACGATACTGCGGCAAAAGCAAAAAAGCCGAAGACAGCCGACAAGCCTACAAAATCAGATACTCCCGAAACACAGGCAAAGTCCAAAAAGCCCAAAAGACCCGGACTGCATCCGGACGACCAAAAGATTGACGATGTCTATCATCCCGGGCGTATTATCCATGTTCTCGCCAATGGAAGTAGTGGCTTTATCCGCGAACACGGCACAAGAAATGACTATTATTTCAACGTCCGCGGCTTTGACAGCTGGGTCGACAAACTGGAAATGGGGCGTGAGGTTCGCTTCAAGGCGATTTTGCGCTTAGACCATAAGACCAAGACCATGCGCCCTACCGCAGTTTCAATCAAATTCACAGAGTGATTACATAAACCATTATAAAACGGACTGCATTCAATGCAGTCCGTTTTTGCACGTAAATAATCCTACTTATTTGTTCTTTGCGTTATCTACGATTACTTGGTTTGCCTTGGATATGCGGATATGGTGGCGTATTGCCTCTTCACCGACGGTTGCAAGAACATCGTCCGGGTTCATCATGTACTGTGCGGCAAGGTCACGCACGGCGTTCGTCACTTCCTCGTCGTCTACCGTGATGCCCTCCTCGTCGGCAACGGCGGCGAGCAGAAAGTCGATTCTGCATACTAGCTCCGCGCTTTCGCGCTGTGCGTCACGCCACTGTCGGCGTGTGATCCCCTCGGTGTGTAGCCATGCATCGAATACTTCCTCCGCGATCTGCTCTGCGGACAGTTCCGCTCGTGCGTATGCGCGTTTCTCGGCGGCGCGGACGATGGTTTCCGCGTCCACGGCGATAACGCCCTCAAAAGATTGCGCGAATGCGCCTATATCCTGCATGCCCATGCCGATGTAGTTTTCCGCGGCAGTCATGGACTTGCTCCATACCGCGTCGTCATCGAGGCAAAGAGTAAGTGATTTGTTTAGCTCAGATATAATCGCGTGGATATCCGCAAGCGTGTTGAGAGAAAGGCTGTCTAATAGTGCGGTCTCGTTTTCGAGAAGTGTGGAATCTATTTTGCGCTCAATAAGCACCTCCGGTACTACCATACGCAGGTTTCGCGCCGCCGCTATCACTGCGGCTTCCTCAAAGCTTTCGTTGTGTCCCACGTCGACCTCGACCCCGAGATACGGTCCGAGTATGACCTCCGGCGGGATCGCGCCGTCCGCACTGACTTCAATTGAGCCGTCGGAAAGCTCGTTCATCGCGGTGACACGTGTGTAGATAAGTGCCGGGGTTTTATGTTCCGTTGTCAGTGTGTCGAGTGCGAGCTTTACGGCCTCCTGAGCAGAGCCGGCTTTGGTGATGTCGTTGCTGTCAAGGGTAAATGTGGCGTAGACACTGCCTTTGTCCAGCTTGAATTCGTTTGTTTTCATTCGTTCTTTCTCCTATATTGCTTTTTTCTTATTTTATACCGATTTATATTAATG
>CAZBYU010000097.1:0-5634 GCA_964496235.1 uncultured Oscillospiraceae bacterium
GAGATTGCCGTAAACATGCACGGGGAGAATGGCGACGGTTTTCTCGGTGATGAGAGCTTCAAGCTTGTCCGTATCAATGGTGTAGTCGACGGGGTTGATGTCACAGAACACCGGCGTGCAACCGCAACGGATAATGGCGTGGGTTGTGGAGGCAAAGGTGAACGGCGTGGTTATTATCTCGCCGTGCAACTCGAGTGCTTCAATAAGGTTTTCAAGGGCGAGGTGACCGTTGGTAAAAAGCGTGACGTGCTTTGCACCGAGGTATTCTTCAAGCCCGGCTTGAAGCTCACGGTGCTTTACGCCCATGTTTGTAAGCCAGTGACTATCCCAAATATCACGGATCTCCTCGCAATACTCCTCAAACTCCGGCATTGAGGAACGTGTGACGTTTATGGTGCTGTTCATGAATAGCTCTCCTTTCATATTCTGCCCGGCTCGTCTCAGACGCGCCAGTCCAAAAGACTCTCGACCATGTCAAGGTCAAATACCGGTATACCGCACTTGTCGTGAACGCGCTCGCGCTCGGCAAAGGAATCGTCAATGAGTATAGAGTGCGGCTTTATATATGCGGACTTGTCCGCAGACTGCTCAATGTGAATTATCTCGCTGAAAAGTGCGGGGGATATGGCGTATTTATCAAGGCTTTCGGCGAGGTCGTTGGCATGCTTTGTCAAAAGCACCAGCTCTTTCCCGGCGTTTCTAATCTGGTAGAGATACATCATCAGCGTGGCGTTCACCTTGCCGCGAAGTGTGATGGTGTCATCAAAATCCACGTACACGCGTTCATACTCTATGTCAGTCTTGAAGCGGTTTATGAACGCACGGTCGAGAAGCTCGGTGTTTGCGTTGCTGATTATGCCCACGTCGTAGCCCCAGTGGTTGTAAAGCGTCAAAAGCGGCATGTTCACACCGAGGTTACGCGCCACGCACATTGTTCCGGCAATGCGCGGAGCGATTTCCATCAGGCGGTATTCGCCCTGTGTGTTCTTTTTCAGCTGGAAAAACCACGCGCCGTTGAAGGCAAAGCGGCGGTTGATATCCTCGGCTACGCGCATGATACCCTCGTCGGGCGCGAACGCGCATGAACGCACCGATATTCCCGCGCGAATGCGTGCGCGTGAGCGGGGCGAAACGAAGCGAAGCTCACCGTGTCTGTCGGTGAAGCAGTCCACCGTGAACTCCTCTCCCGGCAGATACTCGCAAATTGCATACTCCGTGTCGTCGGCAAGTGCCGCGTCGAGTGCGTCGCGGCTGTCAATGCGCCTTGCACCGACGGCACCCTGACCCACCGAGGGCTTTATAAACACCGGGTATCCCGGTACGCTCTCCGCGTCAGGGTAACTCGCGGGGAGGTAGTCTGCCCCGGCAAGATATTCATAGGTTTTGTTTTTCGAGCGCGTGATCTCCACGGTTTCAAGTGCGGAGGTGACAACTGCTGCATGAAGCCGAGACTGCTCCTGCGTCAGGCGCAAAAGCGCACTGTCATGCGCGGGGTATACATAGTCGATGGAGTATTTGTCGATTATCTCGTTTAGCGCGTCTATAAGCTCCGGCGCGTCGACAAACGGCACACCGGATACGCACTCCTTGTACACGAAATCCGCGTGGCAGTCCACACTCGTCGCACCGAAGAGCTTGACGAACTTGCTGTATTTCAGCGCGTCATGTATCTCCAGTGCGATCTCCGTTCCGGCGGGGAACACCAGTATGTTCTTCACATCAGCCATTTTCCGCACCTGCCTTTTGCCCCTGACCGTTGTTGCGGTGCAGAAGCCTTTTTATAATGGAGAGAAGATAGTTAAAGCTGTCAAGCTTGAATATAACAGACCCGCCGACGTATACTGCCGTACCCACAAGCACCTGAAGGGGGAGAGTTACCCAGTCACTCCAAGCGAGAAACGACAGAGGATACACTATGGCACCCATTACGCAGGACAGAAGCATCGACGGCAACATATCCTTGAGCTGTTGAAGATAGGAATAGCCCAAAAGTCGCTTGTTCGGCCATGAGTTTATAAGCTGGCTCATCACACTTGTGAACAGCAGACTCAACGCCATCACGTATACGCCGTATGGCAGGGTAATGAGCAATATTATCACACCGAAGACTTTTTTAATGATTTCGAGCTTTAGAAACAGGTCACTGCGCCCCATTGCCTTTATCGCGTTGAGGTTTGCGGTGTGGAGCGGGTAAAAGGCGTAGCTGAAGCAGAATATACGCAAATACGGCACACACGGTAACCACTTTTCCGTCAAAAGCAGGCGGACGAGCGGCTCGGCACACACGGCAAGCCCCATCATCATCGGCATCATCACGTAGGTGCTTATGCGTATGGCTCTGCGCGTCATACTGCGTACCTGCTCGGTGTGATCCTGCTCTGCCGACAAAACCGGCAACAGAACACTGTCAATCGACGCGTTGATGTTCTCGACGATAAGATAGGGATAGGTGTTGCCGCGGTTATAATACGCCAAGTCCGCGTCGGTGTAGAAAACCGCGATCATAATTTCGCGTAGCTTATTATAAACAGAGTCGAGCAGACCCGAGACCAACAGCTTCCACCCATAGCTCAAAAGCCCGACCAAACGCTTAAACGAGAACATCCACTTCGGTCTCCAGCCGACAGTCAGCCAGAGTATTGCCGTGTTCACGGTGACGTTTGACAATTGCTGTGCCACGAGTGACCACACGCCATAGCCGCGGAAGACCATCGTGATGCCCAATGCGGCGGAAAAGAGCGTGCCACCCAAGGTGGCGAAGAAAAAGCGTTTGAATTGCAGGGTCTTGGACACGTATGCCTGTTGCACGTTTTTCACGCCTGCCACGACAACTGTAAGCCCCAGCACACGCACTATCGCCGTCAGCTCAGCGTCGTCGTAAAAACGCGAGATCGCCGGCGCGGCGAAGAACAGCCCGGTGTACAGCAACAGGCAAAACACGATGTTGAAGAAGAACACCGATGAAAAATCCAGATCATCCGGGTCTTTTTTCTGAATGAGTGAGTTTGCCATGCCGCTGTCGACGAATACGAGCAGAATGGTCGTGATTATCGTCACCTTGGCAACCGTGCCGAATACTTCGGGGTCGAGCATACGCGCAAGCACGATCTGCACCACCATTGCCACAAGCTGAGAGCCGAACCGCTCCATAAAACGCCATATGAGATTTGAAACGACCTTTTGTTTGTTGTCCATGCTCAGTAATCCTCGTAGCCGCGGCGGCGGCGATAAGCCCGGTGCAGAGCGGGGAAGAGCCGCTTCAGCTCCGTCACAATACGGAATTTAAGCCCCCTTGCGCGGTGAATATCGCTGAACTCGGGCTTTACAAGCTCGTCAACGCGACCCTCTATATAATATAGTTCATATTGCCGTTCGCGCATCACCTCGCGCGTGGCGCGGAGCTGTTCTTCGTCAGTCAAGTGTCCCTTCAAAAGCTCCATCATCGCAAGCTCACCCGTGATGAACTCTTTCAGCCGGGCATAGTGCGCGTCGAGCTTACTGCTCCATGCCGTCGGGTTTGAGGCAATGCGGTAAACACTCATCACCCGGTCGAGAAGCCGCACCTTGCCGTTTAGCGTCAGCCACAGTCCTATGGCATAATCGGTGAAGCCGTGTTCGGCGGCGGCATAGTGAAAGTCCGGCGGATTCTCGATTAATTCGCGCCGCGCCATAATAGAGCTTGTGTGGAAAGAGTGCGACGCGCCGCGAATGACAGTGAAAAAGTCCACATCGCGGTCACCCTCGCCCTCGGTGAGAAGAGACGCGTCGGGCGCACTGCCGTCGCAGTAGTGCAGGCGCGTGTTGTGTACACACGCGGAATACTCACTGTGTGCGTCGAGAAAATCGACCTGCTTTTGGAGCTTTTCGCAGTCACACCAGTAGTCGTCACCCTCGCAGAGAGTGAAGTATTTGCCCCGTGCGTTGGGGTAAAAAACGCTTGAAAAAAGGTGCGGCATGCCGCCCCGGGAGTAGAGGTTCTTCTCCTGATAGAAGGGGCGTATAATGTCGGGGTAACGCGCGGCATACTCGCGTATGACAGACGCGGTGTCGTCTGTAGAGCAATCGTCGTTGACCAGAACCTCGAATTTAAAGTCGGTTTTCTGCGAGACGAAGCCCTCCAGCGCGTCGCGGATATATTCCTCGTGGTTAAACGCCGTGCATAGCACGGATACCTTGAAATTGTCGCTCATGCCGGCTCCTTTATGACAGTACATAATAAATCAGTATATTATACCGCGTGGCGGCAATTATTTCAACAAAAATCTGCCCACGCCCCGATATCTCGGGCGTGGGCAGGGAAATTATAAAAGTGATTGCCACTCTCTGCGATTATAAAGTATGCGAATAACGTGAACGGTCTGCTGTTGTTTGTCCACGGTATAGAACGCGGCGTAGTTTTCAATAAGAATACGGCGTATGCCGAGCGAGCGGTATGCCTCGTCGCGCAAAAGCGGATATCTGAACGGAGGCTCGGCAAGGGAGAGGATTTCGGCTTTCAGCGTGTTATATATCCGTCTGGCACTCCTCGGCTCATGGAGAACAAGGGCAATATAGTCCAAAAGCTCTTCCAAGTCTGATTGCGCCGTGCGCTCAATTATTATCTTGTACGTTTCCAAAGCCGTATTTCCTCTCAAACGCGGAAAAAACCGTGTCCGCCGCCTGCCCGCCGCCGTTTCGGCAGGACTCGATACCCTCGTCAAGCAGACGGTGCAGTGTTGACGCGCCGCACAAACGCTCATACTCTGCGTTTGACAGAACTACCAAGTCTCCCGAGCCGTTTTTCGTGATAAATACCGGCTCATTATAGCGGTTGCAAAAGTCTGATATTTCGCTGTATTTGTTCCTCAAATCCGAACTCGGTCGAATCAAAGCCATAAAAACACCTCCGACACTATTATATCAACATCATATCAAAATATTGATATGATATCAACTCTGTGTATACAAAATCTGCCGCGAATAATCGCGGCAGATTGATGAAACTTCGGTATGCTTACGCCAGTGCGGCCGCGGTTTTTGCGGCGAGGCGGGCGTTGTTGAGGACGAGCTGGATGTTGCTTTCAAGGCTGTTGCCGCCGGTCAGCTCGACTACCTTGGCGAGCAGGAAGGGCGTTGTCTCCTTGCCGTGGATGCCGTTTGCCTTCGCCTCGTTGAGTGCGGTTTCAATGGCGGCGTCGATGACGGCCTTGTCCATGGAATACTCCTCGGGAATGGGGTTGGTGACGAGCATGCCGCCCTTATAGTCAAGACCGCGCTGTGCCGCGAACATTGCCGCCAGCTCCTCGGGAGAGTCGACGCGGTAGTCCACGCCGAAGCCGCTGTGGCGCGTGTAGAATGCGGGCAGCTCCTCCGTGCCATATCCTATCACGGGTACGCCGTGGGTTTCGAGGTATTCAAGCGTGAGACCAAGGTCGAGAATGCTCTTTGCGCCCGCGCATACGACCATGACCGGGGTTTGTGCAAGCTCTTCGAGGTCGGCGGAGATGTCCATGGTGGTCTCCGCACCGCGGTGAACACCGCCGATGCCGCCGGTGGCGAATACGCGGATACCCGCCATGTGTGCGATTATCATGGTGGTGGTGACGGTGGTTGCGCCGTCTGCCTTGCGAGCTACGAGCGCGGGCAGATCGCGGC
>CAZBYU010000098.1:0-5593 GCA_964496235.1 uncultured Oscillospiraceae bacterium
TGAAGTTTATCACTCCGCCACCCTTGCCGCAGCCGAAGCAGTGGTATATCTGCTTATCGGTGCTGACGGAGAAGGAGGGCGTTTTCTCGCTGTGAAACGGACACAGACCGAACATGTTAGACCCGGATTTCTTCGTCAGGCGCACATAGCCGGACACAACATCGGCTATGTCATTGCGTTCGGCAAGCTCGGTTATGAAGCTTTCGGGAAATGCCATTCCGTTCCCCTCCTTTCTCGGTGTTTCTCGACGGTGGGCGTTATTTCACCGTCCACGCGAACGGAATGAAAAGCTCGCCGTATTTCTCCATGGCGTATCCGTCCGTCATGCCGGAAATATAGTCGCACGCGGCGCGTTCGCGCCCCTCGCGCTCTATAACCCCGCCGAAATCCTCCGGTAGCTTCTCCGGCGCGGCGACATAGTAGTCATAAAGCTTTGATAATATCCCCTCGACCTTGCCCTCCTCGGCCTTGGCAATGGGATTTTTGTAAACATCGGAGTACATGAACGAATGGAACACGTTGAACGTCTCCTGCATTTTCGGCGACAGCCCCATCTTCCCGCCGACGGAGCTTGAGATGAGGTCAGATATAAACGCGTTTATGCGCTCGCTGTTCCTCTCGCCGCAGTTTTCGCGGATTATCTCCGGCACATCACCCGCCGTGAGTATCCCGGCGCGGATAGAATCGTCCAAATCGTGGTTTATGTAGGCAATGCGGTCACAAAGGCGGACAAGGGTGGCCTCGGGAGTATCGTCGGGTGCGCCGTGGGTGTGGTTTAATATGCCCATGCGCGTTTCATAGCACAGATTAAGCCCACGTCCGCCGCGCTCCAATATATCCACGACGCGAAGACTCTGCTCATAGTGCTTGAAGCCGCCGGGATAAATGTCGTTCAGGGCGCGTTCCCCGGCGTGACCGAACGGCGTATGCCCCAGATCATGCCCCAGTGCCGCCGCCTCGACCAAGTCCTCATTGAGTCTCAACGCCCGCGCCACGGTACGCGCAAGGCGGCTTACCTCAAGCGTATGGGTAAGGCGGGTGCGATAATGGTCACCCTCCGGCTGTAAAAACACCTGTGTTTTGTGCTTTAGACGGCGGAAGGACTTTGAATGGGTTATGCGGTCAATATCCCGCTGGAAGCAGGTGCGTATCTCGCACTCGGGTTCGGGCGTGAGCCGACCACGTGAATTTTCCGCAAGCATACCGTACGGACCGATCATGTAATGCTCCAGACGTTCTCTTTCCTCGCGCGGGCAAAGCATCGCCATCACTCCCCAAGTATATGCGGCATACAAACACATGCGCCGCATAAGAATAGCTCGTTCTACTACTCTTATACGACGCAAAATAATATTTCCCTCTAAAAATTTTTAGAAAACTCGTTTTTAATTCTTCGTCAGCGGCACAGCTCTCAAAGCCGTGCCGGTTACCCGCACGTTGACGCTTCCCGCAGTCACGTCAAAGATACGCGCGGAGAAATCCTCAACCAGCTCCTGCGGCACCACGGCTTTCAGCGTCACCGCTGCGCCGTACTCCGCCTCGCCCGCTATGCCTCCCGCCGCCGCGATCTCGAGCTTGAGCCGCTCGCACTGGGCATATGAGCATTCAAGCTCCGTCTCCGCCCATCGGCGGACGAGGGATATCCCCGCCGCGTCAAGCGCGTCCTTGGCGCACTTGGTGTACGCGCGGAAAAGCCCGCCCGCGCCGAGCAAAACGCCGCCGAAATACCGCGTCACGACGCACACCACGCTGTCCACGCCCTCGCGGCGAAAGACCTCCAGCATGGGTATACCCGCCGTTCCCTGCGGCTCACCGTCATCGCTGTAACGCTCCGCCCCGCCGCGTATGATATAGCACCAGCAGTTATGACGGGCATCGTAGTACTCCTTTTTCATCTCGGCGATGAAGTCTCGCGCCTCTTCCTCGCTCTCGACGCGGCGCACATGCCCTAAAAACCGCGAGCGTTTCTCCGTGTACTCGCTCTCACCCGCGTCGGTGGGGATACGGTATTCACTCATTCTCCCACTCCTCCTTAGGCTCTTCATACCCGGGGATATACTCTTTTACACGCCCTATTATCTCCGGCGTCAGCACTGCCTCTGCCTCAATGCCGCCGTCGGTGTATTCAAGCTTCACCGACGCGCCCTCGCGCTTGAGCATGTCCACAACCCCGGCATTTGCGTAGGGGATCATGAGCGTGACGCGGCGTTTCGCGCGACCGAGCATGTACAAAAGCTTCGCCGTCAGTGCCGATGCACCCTCCCCGCTCTTCGCGGAAAGGCACACCACGTCCTCTCCGTGCGGCAGAATGCCGAAGTACGCATCACACTTGTTATATACCCGCACACACGGTGTCGCCTCCGCACCAAGTTCACGGATAAGCTCGTCCACCACACGTGCCTGCTCCTCCCACTCGGGGTTGGAGATGTCGATAACGTGCAAAAGGACATCGGCATATTGAAGCTCTTCCAGCGTTGCCTTGAACGCCTCAATGAGGTGCGTGGGGAGCTTACGAATAAAGCCGACCGTGTCGGACAGAAGAACCTCCGTCGTCTCGTCAAGCCGCAAACGGCGTGTCGTAGTGTCCAGCGTGTCGAAAAGGCGGTCATTGGCGGGAATGCTCTCGCCGGTCAGGCAGTTTAACAGCGTTGACTTGCCGGCGTTGGTGTAGCCGACAAGCGCGACGACGGGCATTGCGTTTTTCTCGCGGCGGCGGCGTTGTGTCGAGCGCACCTTACGCACGGCGGCAAGCTCCTCCTCGAGCTTTTGTATTTTGCGGCGGATATGGCGGCGGTCGGTTTCAAGCTGGGTTTCGCCGGGTCCTCGCGTGCCGATGGGTGACGCGCCGCCGGACGCGGTTTGCCGGACAAGGTGCGTCCACATACCGGTCAGGCGCGGCAGGAGATATTTATACTGTGCCAGCTCCACCTGAAGCTGACCCTCGCGGGTCTGTGCGCGTTGGGCGAATATGTCCAAGATAAGCCCGGAGCGATCCAGCACCTTCACGCCCAGCTCCTCACCCAGCACACGCATCTGCGAGGGGGTAAGCTCATTGTCGAACACAGCAAGGTCGCACTCATTCATCTCTATAATGCTTTTAAGCTCCTGCACCTTGCCGTCACCTATGAAGCTTCTCGGTTCGGGTGTGGGGCGGTTTTGAATCAGCATTGCCACGGTCTCGCCCCCGGCGGTCTCCACCAGCGCGGCAAGCTCCGCCATTGACACCTCGCTCGACCGTTCCCGCTCGTCCATGCTCGCCGCGGCAAGCCCCGCGATTACGGCGCGTTCTTTTTTTATCTCGGTTGACTGCATATCCGTTCTATCCTTTTATCAGACGTTTTCACACATTATATAACATCTTTACCGCTTTGAAAAGCTTAAATCTTCTCGCTCTCCTGTGTTGTTGTGACCTTGGGAATGGATATTGTGAGTATAAGTTCGTCATCGCTCTCCTCGCGTTTGACCTGCGCGTCTATGCCGCCTTCCCGCATGTGGTCGAGCTTTCGCGTCAAGCCGGTCAAAAACGCGTCCACATCACGCGCGTGAGAATGTCCTTTCCCGCTCTCACTGTTCTCCTCTTTTGCCTTATCCCGCCGTGCCAACAGAAGGTCAACGTATTCCTCCGTCGCAGCAACGTTCATCGCCTTTTCCGCGATATAGGCAAGTGCGTCGCGTTGAAGCTGTGCCGTCGGCAGACGCAACAACGCGCGTCCGTGCCGCTCGGTCAGGTCGTTATCGCGCAGAGCGAGCAGTATATCCTCCGGTAGGCGTAAAAGGCGCAGCTTATTCGCCACAGCCGACTGCGACTTGCCTATGCGCCGCGCCGCCTCTTCCTGACTCATGCCGAACATATGTATAAGCCGGCTTATGCCGTTTGCCTCCTCTATAAAGTCCAGGTCGCGCCTTTGCAGGTTCTCTATCAGCGATATAAGCCCCGCGTTTTCCATGTCGACCTCTATCACCACACACGGCACCTCTCTCAGCCCCGCAAGCTTCGCCGCGCGTAGCCGCCTTTCCCCCGCTACCAGCTCATAACGCCCCGCTCGTAAGCGCACCGTCAATGGGTTGATTATTCCGTAGCTTCGTATGCTATCACTCAGCTCTTTGAGCGATTCATCGTCAAATTCACGCCGCGCCTGTACGGGGCAGGGTGCGATCTCCTCCGTGTCGACGTAGATTATACTGTTCCGCCTGACGGCTGGACGCGTCCGCAATGCCTGCATTGAGCATGTTCCTCCTAAGTAATACGGTATTGTGAGGATTGTACTCTCTTTTCGGCGCAAATTCGCGCGAATGAGGCTGGAATTTGTTTTCTGTTTGTGGTAAAATTGATAAAAGATAATTTTTTCTAAGGAAAACAAATGCAAAGCCCGCTTTCCGCCGCACATGTCCGCTTTCGTTAACGGCTGTGAAAAGAGGGTATATACAACGCGAGGTGACTTTTATGGATACTGTCAGCGTAATCGTACCTGTCTATAACACGCCGGAGACTCTTCTCAAGCAGGCATTGGACAGTCTGGTCGGACAAAGCTATAAGGATTTGCAGATAATTCTCGTAGATGACGGAAGCTCGAACAACGCGGGGTGTATCTGTGACGAATATGCCGCGTCCGATAAGCGCGTCACCGCACTGCACCGACCGAACAGGGGCGTAAGCACGGCAAGAAACACCGGCTTGGCAAGTGCAAGCGGGGCATATTTGACATTCATGGATTCCGACGATGAACTCAACCCCGAAGCCATAGAACGCGCGGTTAGCGCAATAAAAACACATGACGCCCAATGCGTTGTATGGAGCTGGAACGAGCATGGCGATGAACGCGGTGAAAAAAAGACCGTCCGCATAATTGCGGAGTGCGAAGAGCTGAAGTCGGCGGAGGATACCGCGGCGGCGATCGCCGCGGATAATATCGAGTGCGGCGGCGGATATGTCTGGAACAAGCTGTGGAACGTGGAAGCGATCAGACAAAGCGGCGGGGATATCCCGTTTTTCGATGTTGAGCTTTTCGCATATGAGGACAAGGTGTGGGATATCAAGCTACTGGGTTGTTGCTCAAAGGTAGTGCTTTTGCCGGATATACTGTATGAATACAAGTATGTGCCGACGAGCTTGACGAAGAGTGATGACCGCCTGACGGAGCGCGTTCTTAACGACCTGTGCGGATACCGCGCCGTCATAGACGCGGCGGCATACAGCCCTGTTGTCACGAAAAACGCAACAGTGTTTTATAACAGCATGAAGATAAGCCTGATGGTTTATTTCTGGAAACGACGGGCAATAGACAATGCAAGCTATCTTCGCATGAGGAAGGAGTATAGCGAGAGGAAAGAGCTTCTTCGCATGAAACATCTCCCCTCACGCAGGTTGAAGCTAAGATACCTGTTCTTCAAGCTTTATTTCTTAATATTCTGATTTCAATAATAATCGGCGGTAGAAATCACGATATTTCGTAATTTCTACCGCCGATTTTATTTTTTTCGCTTTTCTATATACTACCGTTCTAAAGACGGCTCTTGCGTCCTCCTCAGCCGACGAAAATCGCCGTCGGTCCGTCTGCGCCGCCTATTATGCCGACAGAGGCTTTTGCTGAAG
>CAZBYU010000099.1:0-5591 GCA_964496235.1 uncultured Oscillospiraceae bacterium
CCAGATAGTTGGGCATGAAAAGCACCACATGGATGAACGCGAGATCGTTGCCGATTGGCTTGAGCAGAGAAAAAAGCGTAATTAATCAGCTTCTTGAGTAATACGTTTGCAATCAATGCCAAAACATAATTACGACCGGTTTGGAGATAATCATGACGATAAAGCTTATAACTGCCTTTGTTCTTGCTTTTTTATTCGCCTCGGCTTTCGGTAAATTCTATATTCCTTGGCTTCGTAAGCAAAAGGCCGGGCAGGAGATAAAGTCCAACGGACCTACGTGGCACATGTCCAAAAGCGGAACACCCACGATGGGCGGTGTGATGTTTATTGCCGCGGTTATATTCGTGTGTCTCACCGTCGGTTTTGACGGTATGCTTCACGGCGACTATGTTCATATTTTCGTGCTTCTCTTTGCACTCGTTTTCGGTGCGATAGGATTCTTGGACGACTGGGAGAAGCTGAAGAAAAAGCAAAACCTCGGTTTGACCGCAAAGATGAAGTTCCTGCTTCAGCTTGCCGCCGCGTTGGTCTTCGTGTTGCTGATGCGCGAACTCGGCTTTGTCACGTCGGATCTGTATATTCCGTTTTTCAATGTAACCATATATATTCCCGAGTGGCTCTACTTTATATTTGCTTCTTTTGTTATTGTCGGCACGGTTAATGCCGTAAACATTACAGACGGCATTGACGGTCTCGCCGCAGGAACGAGCATTCCTGTGTTCGTTTTCTTTGTCGCAGTGGCAATGCTGTGGGGAGAGGGCTTTTTGGAGCTTGGCATATTTGCCTCTGCCGTTGTCGGCGGGCTTTTGGGCTTTCTCATATATAACTTCAACCCCGCCAAGGTGTTTATGGGAGACACCGGGTCATTGTTCCTCGGCGGTGCAGTTGCCGCACTTGCATTTGCATATGATATGCCGCTTGTACTTATTACGCTCGGCATTATATACATTCTGGAAACCCTGTCGGATATTATACAGGTTTCTTATTTCAAATTGACTCACGGTAAACGCATTTTCCGCATGGCTCCGCTCCATCATCACCTTGAAATGGGCGGTTGGACGGGAAAGAAGTGGAAAGAGCGTGAACTTTTTGTTCTTTTTACCGGCATATCTCTGACCTTTGCCATCATATCATTTATTGGGGTGTTCCAGCGTTATCCCCTTTGATATGAGTTAATTACGAAACAGTCGGGGAGGTGGGAAAATGCGTTATGAAAGCACCCGCCTCGCCGACTTTTCCGCTATTAAGACTGAAAACCGCCGCCGTGGCTTTGACACAACTTTTTTCGCACTTGTGACGATTTTGCTTACTGTCGGCGTTGTCATGGTACTCTCGTCAAGCTATGCCCGCGCTTATTATGATCCCGCTAACATTACGGGCGGCAATGCGACGTATTATTTTGTTCGTCAGTTTCTTTTTGCCGTAGTCGGTGTCGGCGCGATGCTTCTTGCCTCGCGTGTGCCTATGACATTCTATCGTAGGACGGCGTTCTTGTTTTTGGCGGGGGTTCTTATCATGTTGGCTCTTGTTCCTTTTATCGGGGTAAAAGCTAATGGGGCTCGCCGCTGGCTCGGTGTCGGCGGGCTTACGGTTCAGCCGTCTGAACTTGCAAAGCTCGCTGTGATATTGTCGTTTTCCGTGCTCATTTGTCGTACACGCGGAAAAATGCGAACTTTTCGTTACGGCATCTTGCCTTTTGGATTGATATTGGTTATAATTGTGGCTCTGCTTGTGCTTGAACCGCACTTTTCCGCATCTATTATCATAATCGCCGTCGGCGGCTCGATGCTGTTTCTGGGTGGAGTTCGCCTCGGCTGGTTCGCGGCGGCTTTCGGTGTGGTTGGTGCGACACTGGGTGTGATTTTGATGTTTTTTCCCTATGCCTCAAGCCGCATAAACACATGGCGCGATCCGTTTTCAAGCTCATCGGACGAGGGTTATCAGATAGTTCAGTCTCTTTACTCGATAGGCTCGGGCGGGCTTAGTGGTCTCGGTCTCGGCGGAAGCAGGCAAAAGTTTCTCTATCTCCCAGAAGAACACAACGATTTTATCTTTTCTGTCGTGTGTGAGGAACTCGGCTTTATTGGAGCGTCACTTATTCTGATTCTATTTGCACTGCTTATACTGCGCGGATACCGCATTGCTTTGAATATGCAGGATAGATTCTCTTTTCTCGTTTGTGCGGGCATAACCACGCTCCTTGCGATTCAAGTTTTTCTGAATGTCGCAGTCGTAACGAATCTTGTGCCGTGTACCGGTATATCTCTTCCGTTTTTCAGCTATGGCGGAACGGCATTACTTATAGAATTATTTGAAATGGGTATTATCCTCAGTGCGTCCAGAGACGTGCTTATTGAATAGAAAGGAAAGATATATATGAAGTTTATCCTTACCTGCGGTGGAACTGCAGGGCATATCAACCCTGCACTTGCAATTGCCGGGAGACTGCGTGAGCTTATGCCGGACAGCGAGTTTCTTTTTATCGGTGCCGAGGGGAAAATGGAGATGGAGCTTGTTCCACGCGAGGGCTATGATATAAAGTCGTTGAAGATCACGAATATCAGCCGCGGCAAAAGCTTAAAGGCGATAAAGCATAATATTGAGACACTGCGAAACGTTGCCCGCTCTTCTCGTGAGGCAAAAGCCATAATAAACGAGTTCAAACCCGACGCGGTGATCGGCACGGGTGGATATGTTTGCTATCCTGTTCTTACCGAGGCACACAAGCTCGGTATCCCGACGGCGGTGCATGAAAGCAATGCCGTGCCGGGTCTTACAACGAAGCTACTGTCTGAGCGCGTTGACCGTGTCATGGTCGGCTTTGCCGACAGCAAGAATGCATATAAGCATCCGGAACGCGTCTATGTTACAGGGACTCCTGTCCGTGGGGAGTTTAACGCGCTAAGCAAGGAGCAGGCAAAGAGCGAACTCGGTATTGATGTGTCCATGCCGCTTGTGGTGTCGGTCTGGGGTTCTCTCGGTGCGGCACACATGAACAAAATCATGCTCGAGCTTATAGCTAAGCTCGACAACCAACCCGCTTTTCGTCTTATCCACTCCGTCGGCTCTATGTATTATGACGGTTTTATGGAAAAGCTCAATGCCGATGCACCCGATTATGAAAAGCGCGGTGCGGACGTGAGAAAATATATCTATGATATGCCGCGTGTTATGGCGGCGGCGGATATCATTCTTTGCCGCGCCGGAGCATCCACGCTATCGGAGCTTGCCTACATGGGAAAGCCCGTTATTATCGTTCCGTCACCCAATGTGACCAATAATCATCAGGAAAAGAATGCGCGTGTTCTCGAAAAAGCTGGCGGTGCAAAGGTGTTGCTGGAGGGTGAGTTCGATGCAGAGTCGCTTTTATCCGATGTAAAAGAGCTTCTTGCGGATAAAGCGCGGCTTGATGAAATGTCCGAGGCTATGCGTTCCCTTGCTGTTTACGATGCGACCGATAAAATAGTAAATCTCCTTCTGGAGCTATGTGAAAAGTAAATAAAAGCGTACATAACTATTTCCTTAACAAAAGCCTCTCTGTGAGCATAGTATAGCGTGATTGACGCAAAACCGTATCTTAGTGCGGGGAGGTTCGTTATGGATATATGGCATATACGCGGCGGAAATGAGCTTAATGGGGCATGCTTTGTGCAAGGGTCAAAAAATGCGACCCTGCCAATCATCGCGGCATCTATAATAAGCCCCACCCGTTCGGAGCTTTTGAATGTGCCTCAGTTACGCGATGTCGATGCCGCGCTGAGAATACTTCGTCATCTGGGTTGTACAGCTGAGCAGAGACGCAATGAAGTATTTATTGATTCTACATATCTTTCATGCTCCTCCATACCTCATGAGCTTATGGAGGAAATGCGCTCCTCGGTCATTTTCATGGGTGCGCTGATTGCCCGATGCGGTGAAGCGCGGCTTTCTTTGCCCGGTGGTTGCCAGCTCGGTAAGCGACCTATCGACCTTCATCTCAGCTCTCTCCGCACCATGGGCGCGGAAATAGAGGAAGAGGGGAGCGAAATATATTGTCGTGCCGCGAAGTTACACGGTGCGGAGCTGTCTCTGCCGTTTCCGAGTGTCGGCGCGACGGAGAATATCATGCTTGTTGCCTGTGCCGCGCAGGGGAAAACGGTTATCCACGGCGCGGCAAGAGAGCCGGAAATCATCGCGCTTCAAGACTATTTGCGTTCTATGGGTGCGGAAATAAGCGGTGCGGGAACGGATCGCGTGGAGATTTCGGGCTTTCACGCCTCACCGCGCGCGGTATATCGCATTATTCCGGACAGGATAGTTGCGTCTACCATCGCATGTGCCGTTGCCGCCGTCGGTGGTGATGTGGAAATGAGAGCGGTCGCGCCGGAGCATTTTTCTACCGTTCTCTACTTCCTTAATCAAGCCGGCTGTGATATAATAAGCAGTAAGCGAGCTGTCCGCATACGCTCTGACGCTTGCTTAAAAGCACCAGGCGAGATATCCACAGAGCCCTACCCCGGCTTTCCCACAGATGCACAGCCGGTTTTAATGGCGGCTCTGTTAAAAGCCGAGGGGCGAACGGTAATAACCGAGAACATATTTGAAAATCGTTTCCGCCAAGTGCCAGAGCTGAAACGGCTCGGAGCGGACATTGTCACCGAGGACAGACGCGCCGAAATTTGGGGTGTTGACTGCCTTAACGGCACTGCTCTTAACGCAACGGATCTTCGCGGCGGTGCCGCCATGATAGTGGCAGGCTTATCCGCGGCGGGGGAGACCGTTATATTCGATGACGGACATATTACCCGCGGCTATGAACGCTTTGATGCCTGTCTCAGAGTCCTCGGGGGCGATATTTATCTTGAATACTGAACGATACCGATTAAACGAAGAACGTGTGCGTCTCGATATGCACGTGTTCCTTGAAAGGAAAGCTGATATATGGCGTATACACACTCTAACCAGCCGCCTGCCGACAAACATTCCGAGTATATGAAGCCGCGCCGACACAGTAGCTTCAGTGCGCCGCTCATGTTTGTTATAGTGGAAGTCGCGCTCATATTTGTAATGAGCGTCTTCTTCCGCGTGTCGGATATCGAAGTCAACGGCAACACACACTATTCCGACAGCGAGATAATACGAGCCATAGACATTGAGGAGGGCGATAACCTCTTCTTCTTTGACCGCTTTGCCGCACTCAGTCGTGTTTTTGCCAAGCTTCCGTATATTGAGGAGGTCACGGTTGAAAGAAAGTTGCCGAACAAGGTAATTATCGACGTAACGGAAAGCACAGCACTCGCATATCTTTCCCTAGGCGGCGAGAACTGGACAATCGACCATAACTGCAAGGTACTTGGTAAGGCGGCGGAGGAAGAGCTTAATAATCTTATCGCAGTCCGCGGCATAAAGCCGGGTACTCTTTTGATAGGCGAACCCATGCAGACGGAAAGCGGCGAGACGGATACCGTGACATACCTTGCGGAGGTGTTGTATCAAATCGAACAGCGTGGATTTGCTTCGAGCGTATCGCAGATAGATTTCGAGGATCTTTCCGCCGTTACTTTCCGATATTCAAACCGTCTCACTGTTAAAATCGGCGAAAACGTCAATAC
>CAZBYU010000100.1:0-5464 GCA_964496235.1 uncultured Oscillospiraceae bacterium
CGGCGATGGCGGGCATGCCCCAATACGCCGCGCGTTCGACAACGGCGGCGGGGTCTGTGAGCGCGTCCATGGCGGAAAAGCGCGTATGCAAATGAAGCTCGACACGCTTTTCTTTCGCGTTGTCGGGGCGTACTGTCTTCTTGGTTTTGACGATGTTGCGCGGGTCGAGGACGATGTCATCATCGTATTTGGAATAGGTTATCTCACCTTGCACGATGAGATGATCCCCGGGATTGACGGCGGAGATGACGGATTTGTCATCGTCTGCACGCATATAGCGCGAAACGCGGACGGAGTTGGTGCGATCCGTCATATCAAAGCACAGCACTCCCCCGCCGTTTTGGAGGTTGCGGCTCGTCACGGCGACGACATCGCCCTCGACGGTCAACCTGCCGGATTCAAGAGTAATCGTACTCATGGGTACGGGACTTTGCTTTATCATGCGCCCATACAGCACGTTCCCGCTCGCGCCGCTCTTCGGCACACCGGAGGGCGAATTGCCGACAGCGGACGCGGTCGGCGCACTCTTCGGCGCGGGGTAGGTCGCGTTGAGCGTAACGGCAGCAAGACCGAAAACGCCCTTTATATGCTCACTCACACGCGTGGTCTCCGCGAGAGAGGGCATGGCGGTAAACCACGCGCCTATCTCCATGCTACGCTCGGCGGCATAGATCTTCACGTCGGTGACGTATGCATTTTCAAGACCGCCCGCTACCACACCCAGAGCGGCGCATTCGGGAAATATGGTCAAAAACGGAGTGTGCTGCTCGCTCATCGGTTCTGACCGTCGCTTTCGATAAGCTCAATGAGAGCCGAACACAGCTCATAATACGGATATGTACCGACGACCTCGCCCTTTTTGAAAAGAAGCCCTTTGTTCTTGCCGCCGGCGATACCATAGTCCGCTTCACGCGCCTCGCCCGGTCCGTTGACGACACAGCCCATCACCGCGACGGTGATATCTCTGTCCATATCACGTACGAGGCTCTCCACCTTACCGGCAAGGGAGATGAGGTCAATTTCGGTTCTGCCGCAGGTGGGGCAGGACACAAAGCGCACTCCGCCGCGTCTCACGCCGGAGGCTTTCAGTATCGCAATACCCGCGCTGACCTCGCGCACGGGGTCAGCCGTGAGTGAGACGCGCACGGTATTGCCTATGCCCTCGCACAAAAGCGTGCCTATGCCGACGGCGGACTGGATAGTGCCGTTCCACTCGGTGCCGGTCTCCGTGATGCCGAGGTGGAGGGGGTATTCAAAGCGTTCGGCGGCAAGGCGGTATGCCGCAACGGTGAGCGGCACGGAGGAGGACTTCATGGAAATGCAGATGTCATTGAAATCGTACTTTTCCAAAAGTGCGGCATGACCCACCGCGCTCTCAACCATTGCCTCGGGGCAAGGGTGACCGTACTTCTCCAGAAGGCGTGCTTCCAAGCTGCCGGCATTTACGCCGATGCGTATGGGTATGCCGCGCTTGCGGCACGCCTCCGCCACCGCCTTCACATTCTCCTCGGCACCGATGTTGCCGGGGTTAATACGTATCTTGTCTATGCCGCGCTCGGCGGCTTCGAGGGCAAGACGGTAATCGAAGTGGATATCCGCCACGAGAGGCATGTCAACGCGCTCTTTTATCGCGGAAACGGCTCTCGCCGCGTCCATGTCCGGGATAGCTATACGCACGATGTCGCATCCGGCGGCGCGAAGGTCTTTTATCTGCTGAACAGTCGCTTCAACGTCCCAAGTCTTGGTGTTGCACATCGACTGCACGGTGACTGCCGCGTCACCGCCTATTTCAAGACCGCCGACACGGATTTTTCTCGTACTATTACGTTTATCGCTCATTTTGTAATTATCCTCACTATATCGTTGAACATTACCACCGCCATCAGGGTCAGCAAAAGCACCATTCCGGCGGCGTGGATATATCCCTCATACTTCGGGTTCAAGCGTTTTTTCGTGACGGATTCTATTATCCACGTCACTATCAGCAGGAAAATGCGCCCGCCGTCAAGTGCGGGTATGGGCAAAAGGTTCATTATCGCAAGGTTGACGGCGATGAAACCGCCGAGGTAGAGAATGTCAAGCACCGCGTCTGCCGTGCTGGCGGCGTTTTCGCCGGTCTCCGCCATGAGGTTGACTATGCCGACAGGTCCGGCCATATCGTCCATCGTCACCTGACCCTCGACTATCTGCTCAAGCCCCATCCACACCCAGCGGGCAAACTCCATGGTCGTGTTCCACGAGTAGCGGAGCTTGTTGAACAGCGTACCCTCGTCAATGCCGAAATAAAAGCCGTACATCTTGTTCTGCTCACCGGGGTATTCCAGCGGAACAAGCGTGAAATCATCAAGCGTGACGCGCTTTCCGTCGCGGCGGACAACGATGTCATACTCTCCGTCACCGCGTGATAAAAAGTCCGACACGTCACTGAGCTGGTATATACGTTTCCCGTCGATGCTCAAAAGCCTATCCCCGGTCATGAGCGCGTTTTCACCCTCGTAGGGACAACCGTCCATAAAATCGGCAATGACCGGCGCACGGAACGCCGTGGCGGAGGCGTAGATTATCACAACGAACACAAAGCCGAGGACGAAGTTCATAAACGCACCCGCGGCAAGGATTATCGCCCTTTTCCACGGCTGTTGCGCGGTGAAGGCGCGAGGATCGTCCGATTCCTCGTCCTCGCCTGTCATAGCGCAAAAGCCGCCGAGAGGCAAGGCACGCAGGGTGTACAGCGTCTCTCCCTCCTGTTTTTTCAGGAGTATCGGACCCATGCCGAGGGCAAATTCCTCCACACGCACGCCGAAAATTTTCGCGGCGGTGAAATGCCCAAGCTCATGAATGGCGATGAGCAAGCCGAAAATGAGTATTGCGAGAATGATGTAAATTGCTGTCATTGTCATGTAATTGCTCCCAAGGGTCAAGGTTGTGCCGATAGATGTCCATTACTCGCCGTATTTTTCCTTAACGAAGCGTCTTGCTGCGGCATCTGCGGCGATAATCTCGTCAAGCTCGTGCGTATGCACCACGCCCACGGTCTCTATTGCCTCGGCGGCACAGTCGTAAATACGGTTATAGCCGAGCTTGTGATTGAGGAAGAGGCGAACAGCCTCTTCATTTGCCGCGCTCATGACGCACCCGGCAGTGCCGCCTGTACGCGCCGCGTCGATGGCAAGACGAAGACAGGGTGTGCTTTCAAAGTCGGGTGCAAAAAAGGTAAGGTCGGCAAGCTTATAAAAGTCAAGCACGTCGCGCACCGCGTCAACGCGCTCGGGGTAGCTGAGTGCGAGCTGGATAGGCAGGCGCATATCCTGTGCGCCGAGTTGGGCAATGACCGTGCCGTCTACAAGCTCCACCATAGAGTGTATGACACTTTGCGGGTGAATAACCACCTGAATATCGTCGGGCGTAACGGAGAAGAGATGCATAGCCTCTATAAACTCCAAGCCCTTGTTCATCATCGTGGCACTGTCGACGGATATTTTCGCGCCCATGCTCCAGTTAGGGTGCTTTACCGCCTCTTCGGGGGTGATGTTTTCAAGCTCTTGTCTCGCACGTCCTCTGAACGGACCGCCTGAGCCTGTCAAAAGGAGCTTTTTAAGCTCCTCGGGGCGTCTGCCCATGAGGCACTGGAATATCGCCGAATGTTCGGAATCGACGGGAACTATCTCCGCACCGCGCTCCTTTGCCCGTTGCATGACTATCTCACCCGCACAGACAAGTGTTTCTTTATTTGCAAGTGCTATGCGCTTTTTCGCGTCTATTGCGGCGAGAGTGGGCTTTAAGCCTATCGCACCGGACACGGCGGTGACAACACAGTCTATCTCGTCAAGCGTTGCCGCCTCGATAAGCCCCTCTATGCCACTGCCGACGCGGATATCCATGTCCGCCACGGCGATTTTGAACTCCTTTGCAGCCTGCTCATCGAAAACGGCAACAAACCTCGGCTTTAAGCGGCGTGTCTGCTCCTCGAGAAGCTTTATACTGCGTGAGGCGGCAAGAGCCGCGACAGGCAGCTGCATATGCTCGGCAACGTCAATGCTCTGACGACCGATAGAGCCGGTGCAACCCAATATTGAAACAGCTTTAAGCATTTTTTATCTCCTTTATACGTAAGGCGCGAAGCCGCGCCTTATGTTCGTCGCTCACGCGATAGCTTTCCACAGCCTTTTGAATGGACTTGTTGTGCGTCCATGTGGGCAGACGGTGGTGCGTAAAATAGGGCAAGACCGCGTCATATTGCTTTGCAAGCGCGGTGGCAAAGTACCACGCCGCCATCATACGCACATAATACTCCTCGCTATTCACCGCGGCAACCATGTCGGAGTATTCCGGCAGGTAATCCTCATCGAGAAAGCGGCGCATGAGCTGACCTATCGCGTAACGCACGGTGTAGGTCTCGCCGCTGTTGAGCCAGAGGCGTATTTTCTCCAACAGCCGTGCCTTATCCTTGCCGAGTGCCTTGGGGTTCAGCTGGTCACAGGTCGCCCAATTGTCGACATAGGGCAAGAAAGTCTCCAGTGCGGCAAGGCAGGTGTCATAATCCTTTATCTGCTCTATCAAAAAGGCGTGGAGCTGATCCTCCTCGAAGTATTCATGCGGCAGTGTGTGCATAAACTCTTCCGCCTCCGCCGTGCCGCGCAGTGACCTCGCAAGCGCACGTAGCTCCGGCGTGCGAACGCCGATGAACGCAGACTTATCCCTGTTCGGCACAAGCCCCGCGTTAAAGTCGCGGTACTTTTCGTCTTGCATGGCAAAAAGGCGCGTTTGAAGCTCCGTCACGGGTTTTTCACCCCGCCGTAGCGTCTGTCACGGATGTTGAAAACCGCAATGGCGCGGTCAAGCTCCTCAGGGGTAAAGTCCGGCCACAAAACGTCTGTGAAATAAAACTCCGAATAGGCACACTGCCACAGCAGGAAGTTTGAAATGCGTACCTCGCCACCCGGGCGTATAAGCAAATCCGGGTCGGGGATACCGGCAGAATAGAGAAAAGACGCAAATTCGTCCTCGGTAAGCTCTCCGGCGGTCTCTCCGGCGGCGTAAGCCTCGGCATAACGCCGCGCGGCACGGACGATCTCGTCACGCCCGCCGTAGTTGAGGCAGATATTCGCCTGAAAGCCGTCATAGTGTGCGCTTATCTCGTTCGTGCGGGCGATCTCCGCCTGAAGCTCGGGCGAAAGCGCGGTGACGTCACCAAGCACCTTCATTTTTATCTTGTCACGCTCCATGGTAGCAATCGCTTCTTTGAGATATTTGTCGAGAAGCTTCATAATAGTTCCGACCTCGCCCTCGGGGCGTTTCCAGTTCTCCGTGGAAAACGCGTACACCGTGAGGTATTCCACACCGATGTTCTTGCAGTAGGTCGCAATGCGGCGGAAAGTCTCCGCCCCGGCGGCATGACCCGCCGTGCGCGGCATGCCGCGCTTTTTCGCCCAGCGGCCGTTGCCGTCGAGTATTATCGCAATAT
>CAZBYU010000101.1:0-5446 GCA_964496235.1 uncultured Oscillospiraceae bacterium
CGTATACAGCGGTGTCAACAGGAAAACGAGAATTTTCGAGCCGAATGTGCTGATGCCAAATAATATGGTGTCTAACGCTAATTGTTTGGTTTTAGTTGGTGTTGACATGACTTAGCCTTTCATAACATTATCTCTAAATTACAATATAAAAATCGATATCAGCACCCAAAAAAATAATCTTCTAACATCAAGCAAAGGCAATGATAAACCGGCAGATGCAGTTCTTGAATTTTGTATGTTTCTTGTTGCGGAACCTTTATACACACATCCGCGATTGCCGAAAGTTTGCTCTCTTTTGAGCCGGTCAGTCCGACGACCTTCATTCCTTTTGCTTTTGCAGTAACGGCGGCATACAATATGTTTTTACTGTTGCCGGATGTTGATATTCCCAACAACACGTCTCCGCTGTTTCCGTAACCGTTAACCTGCTGTGCAAAGCACAAAAGCGGTTCGCAATCATTCATATATGCGGTCGTTAGCGACAAATGACCGTCCAGCGCAATAGCCGGCAACGCTCTCTGCAGATTTTCAGCCAAAACAGCACCCAATTCATTATCCACGGCGGACAGCGAATTTGCAAATTGAGGCTCGACGTGTCTGTCTAACACAAAGCTCTTCATAAGTTCCCCAACGATATGTTCGGAGTCTGCCGCCGAGCCTCCGTTTCCTGCAACCAACAGCTTGCCGCAATTCGAAAAAGAATCCTTCAAAACATCAAAGCTATCCATTATCTGCTCCTTCACACAAGCGAGTTCAGGATACCTTTCGATCAAAGAGTCTATATGTTTTTTTACGTTACGATCCATAATTTAACCCCTCACATCAATATTTTTGTAACTATATCAAACAAAGAGTTCCCGGTCATATCTTGACCGCAGTCTTCCGAACCGATATAAGCAGTATGACACCCCGCCGCCATGCCGGCTTTTACATCATTATCGCTATCGCCTATCATCCAAGATTCAGCCAAATCAATATTAAAATCTTTCGCAGCCTCAAGTATGAGTCCGGGTTTGGGCTTTCTGCATTCACAGTCTTTTTTCAGTTCTGCGATCTCACCTTCATACCCTTTATGCGGATGATGCGGACAGAAATATATTCCATCAAGATATGCTCCGTAAGATCCCAACAATGTTTCCATTTTGTTGTGAATTTCTTGTAATTCGGAAAAAGAAACTTCTCCGCGAGCAATAACCGGCTGATTTGTGATCACAATCGCAAGGTAACCGCTTCTGTTGATCGATTTTATGGCATCGGCAACCCCATCGATCAGCTCAAAGTCATTTATGTCACGCAGGAAACCGACATTTTTATTGATCGTTCCGTCACGATCAACAAAAACAGCCTTCTGTTTATGTTTCAGATTCTTTCTTTTTACGATTCCGTTTTTGAAATCTTGGCAAACGGCTTCATACCGTTCGGGTGTTCCCATATCTTTTACATATTCGGGGCTGTCATAAACAAACATCGTGCCAGTTCCCGCAAGCGGTTTGAGAATTTGACGATCCAAATCGATCTTGGGCGTATCTATAACACGCTCCAAAACTTTCGGAGAAATTATATGCAGACCGGCATTCACCCGATTTTTATAATACTGCGGACGCTCGTCTTCTTTTGCAAGCCATTTTGCAACAGCATTATTCTCATCCGCCACCAACAATCCGCTGTCATACGGATGACTGTTGGGATGCGTGAATAATGTTACAAGTCCGCCTTTTTGTTTGTGATATTCTGTAAACCTGACAAAATCGATATCAAAGACAGCGTCGGCGTTTAACAGCAAAAAATCGTCGGTTAATTTATCTTTTAACTTAAAAAGCGCACCTGCATTTCCAAGCGGTTCTTCTTCCACATAGTATTCAATGTTTACATTAAAGGGCTTGCCCGTACTTTGCGATAATTTGTTGCCGTCTCCAAAATACTCCATAATTACATTGCCGAGATGGCTTACAGTAATAATAAAGTCAGTAAATCCTTGATCGCGAAGGCATATGATCTCGTGCTCCAACACGGGCATATTCCCGATCCGTATCATCGGTTTTGGAATGTCTTTTGTAACAGAGGAAATTCGAGTTCCCTTCCCTCCTGCCATTATTACTGTTTTCATATGTGCACCTCACGCGACAAATTCAACGAGGAATATAAGTCTCCGGGCTGTAATGGATAACTCGTGTTCCTCCGTTTTCAAACGAAAATGGTATGTACATTAGATCTTGCATCGCAGCCATGACTGATGCTTTGTATTCGGGCTGAACATAGAAGACAAGAAATCCTCCGCCGCCTGCGCCGAGCAGTTTGCCGCCCAAAGCACCTGCCTTGATTCCCCTATCATAAAATGCGTCAATGCACCCCGTAGAAATTGCCGATCCTGTCTGCTTCTTTAATCGCCATGTATGATCAAGCAATCGACCAAAATCATCAAGGTCTGCATGAGTATTTGTTAACACTCTTTCTGCCTCATCGACCAACAAGTGCATTTCCCTTAATTGATCTCGTTTCTCCTCGGCAGAGATATTATTTGCTTTCTGAACTTCAGACGAAAAACGGGTAAAGCCCGTAAAGAACATTAAAAGATTTTCATTCAATCTCTGCTTTCTTTCCGGTGAAATGATGACGGGAAGGACCTCGTACCCATCAGCACTAAAATTGATGCGATTAAATCCCCCGAAAGAGGCAGCAATCTGATCCTGCCATCCCCCTGCCTCATTACAAAGCACCCGTTCCAGATATATCGCCTCATCCGCAAGCTTCTTTTTATCCGCATATTTTCCCTTAAGCGCATAAAAAGCATTCAACATACCAACAGCAAAAGAGCTACTCGTGCCGAGTCCGGAACGGGCAGGAAGATCCGCCTCATAAGTAAGACGAATTTCGTGCATATCAAGCATCTTCATGGCTTCTCTGATCGCAGGATGTTCAATATCGGAAATGTCGGTTACACGCTCTGTTTTTGAATATGACAACTCTGTTGTATAATCAAAAAATCTCGGAAGATGACGTACATTCACATAACAATATTTGTCAAATGTCGTTGACAATACTGCACCGCCATTTTCTCTGAAAAAGCTCTCCATATCCGTGCCGCCGCCAAAAAAGGACATACGAAATGGTGTTTTAGTGATGATCATTATTGTCCCTCCTTCGTCTGTAACGCCCCGCTCAACCACGCAAGAGAGTGGTTTTTCAGCTCTTTAAGTATCTCATCTGTACCGGAATAAGCTACTGTCGATTGGTAGCGAAAACTCTCGGTGTCGGATACGATTCGTTCTTCAAGGTGTAATTTATTTAACAAATTAACAATTCGCGAGTTTGTGTTGTTTTTATTCGGGTTTATCACAGATGAAAAATTCTTATGATACAATACCGAAAATGCGGTTCCGTGAAAAGAGTCGGTTATAACATATTTTGCGCCGGACAACATTTTCAAAAAATCGGCAGGAGATAATGATGACACATTCTCAAATCCGCGAAGCAAAAAGTCTCCCTTTATATCCTTGTTCACCACACAGACCTTTAATCCGGTTTCTTTATGCATGGCTTGTACACACTCAACAAGCAGCGGAATATTGCCTAAATTATAGACAAAGATATACTCTTCGCTCGTATCCGCCTGAAAATCTTTCCACAACTCAGATCCGGCCAAAAGAACCGGATCAAGCACGGTTTCATAAGGCTCATTTAACAGGTTTGAAACAAAGAGCGAGGCATCTTCTTCGCGGAATGAAAGGCTGTAAAAATCCTTCAACAGATTCTCATAATCGACCTTATATTTCGACTTCCACAAATCAAGAAATTCGTTGTTTCCGATGCTCGCGGCATACGCTATCTTCTTGGCACTACACTGAAAATCAAGCAAGTAAGCACTGTCACCATCGGTGTTTTTGGGATTAAACACCTGATCGCTGCCAACGATTATTGCATCGTAATCATTAAGACTTTCTCCGACTATACCATCAACTTTGGCGGACAGCGACAAATTTTGAATACAAAACTTTTCAAATGCTTCTTTTTTTCGATCCAGGCGATGACCGCTGAGGATATCCATTACATAAGCTTTCCAATGTGCGTGATCACTGATTTTTTTTCGTCTGTATTGTTTTTCTACAGCAGGACAAGAATAATCAATTATTTCACACTCTACACCCAATTTTTTCACCACCTGCTGCAAAGCATACGCCTGCAATACAGCACCATAGTTTATTGCATTGTGGTATGTTAATATTCCTACCCTCATTTTTTTACCTTTTCCCGTCATGATTGCTCTGCCGCATTTTGTTCCGGTTCTCCCACAGAGACAACACTAAAAATTGTATACACTATAAAAAACGAATTTGAATAGATCGGATTTCCCGACATTCCGTATACCAACATCAGTAACTGAATGTAAATCGCGACCGCTTCTCTTCTTTTGATGGCACAGACCAAATTGTTTATAAAAAACAACAAATATATTATGACACCGATCATCCCATGATCATAATACAGCTGCAAATAGATATTATGCAAACCCGTATCATAGATCGCATACGATGAACCCGTTCCCATACCAAAAAGGTTGTTTGTCAAATTAGCAAGTGCTCTTTTCCAGATCTCGCTTCTTCCTGTCGTAATATCACCATCGGTTGGATCAAAGCGTTGCAAAAACAGCTGTATCGCTTCATTCTGTCCGCTAAATATGCCGATCAGGATGACACAGACCACGATCAGGGCGATCGTGGTGATAATTGCTTTTGCGGAAAATTTTCTCCATATCATATATGTGAGAACAAACGACACTACCAAGGCTATCGCAACTCCGCGTTTGCTCGTCAGAATAACAGCAAATACCGACAAGAGAATAACAAACAAACCGGCAACTTTATTCTTGAGAGAAGACTCTTTAGCCTGCAACCATCCAAACATTGCAAATCCGAACAAAGCTGCGCAAAAATATGCCGCATCGGGGGTGTATGCCGAAAAACCGGCATAAGCACCATCGACATTATATGACCATATCAGACGCTCATAACTGTCGCTTCTGAGTATTTGGCTTAGTATACCGTTTGCCACACCCGGAAACAAATATTGAAACAAAACGCCCAATAACACGGCAAAAGAGCATATATATATTGCCTTCTTCAATTTTTCGAGTAAAGCTGCATTTTGTGCGAAAGCAATCAGCAATATCCAAACCACTACGGTTAAAATAGCCTCTCTGTTTCCTTTTTCAGATACATCTGTGTAAAAAGTCCCTAAAACCGACACAACAGCTACAAGAGCCATTGTCAACATTTGAGCAGAAAAATATATCCCCCGATTAAAAACCATCCATACAACAGTTAATCCAAAAGCAATATACAAAAACAAAGTGGAGCTGAACGGATATGCAAACTGATAACAAAACACATAAATTATCAGCGATATCATCGCAGGATATGCTGCAAACGAATTCGGTATTTTTTTTGTT
>CAZBYU010000102.1:0-5407 GCA_964496235.1 uncultured Oscillospiraceae bacterium
GTATCTAGTATTTACCATGGGACATCTGCAAAGAACGCCCTGAGACCGTACATTTTCACACAGAATTTGGTCATTGGGAGATCGACGCGGTCATTGGCAAAAAGGGCGAAAATGAGCATTGCGATTCATATTGGTTAAACCCATGACGTGGATGTGTATTTGAGTCAAAGCCCGCTAAATAAAGAAGACTATGTCATCGCCATTAGGGCAACATAGTCTTCCTTTTTTGATGAACCTTTTACGGCTCATTGTTGCTTTTTAGGAAAATTCAGATTGTATATCTTATTTTTCTCTGTATTTTACCCATTCCACGATGTTTGAGACATTTGCGGTATTCGGATAGCTCGAAGATTCTAGATTTTCTGTTTTGGAGAAGTAATATGTGTATATGAGCGAACGGTCACGATATCTATATTGAGTTTTGTAGGTTGGCTCGATATATCTCGTTTCCTCCCAATAGTATATCTGGTTGCCTATTTTGTATGTGTAGAACGACTTTCCGCATGCCCCGCATTTCCAATCGGCTGTTCCATCGTCATCATAGTAACGCGTCGTCGACCAATCACTGTACTTTGTTGTGTATGTGACACCGGCATTTTGACCATGGACGCAGAAGGTCCAGTGGTAGGTGCTGTTTCTTCTTCCATATCTATACTCGTAATATCCGGCTTTATCAACTACCTGTTGCGTTTCGACTTGTCTGCTGTCGCTCGAGCTCACTGATGCATCCTGCCATGTGCTCCATGAGCCATAATCGCCCCATGTCGATGTTGTATTATAATGAGTCCATCCACTAAGCGAGGACGAGCTCGATGTCGTATAGTAAGCCTGCGTATATGTCCACTTTCTGCTGGTGACTTGTGCTCCTGACGGAAGAGCGGTTGCCTTTATCCAACCGCTTTCGGGTTTAAGTTCCCAGTATGCATAGAGCGTACTGTTGGTTGCGGATGTTGGAACGGTAGATGCGTATAGACGATTACCGGATACATCGTACCAACCGATAAAGTTGTAGTAATCTCTTGTGGGTGTCGGAAGTGTTCCGAGGCTATTGCCAAAGGTCATAGTTCTGCTTGACTCGGAAACATACCCTCCATTTGCGTCGAATGAAACGATAAATGCGTTAGGCGTCCAATGCGCATAAAGTGTTATATCTGCAGCAGTGGTAGGAACAAATGATGCGCCGACCGCAGCACCGTCGGAAGTATACCACCCTGCGAACGTATAGTTTGTCTTACTTGGTGTCGGAAGTTTTCCAAGGATATTTCCAAATACCATGCTCTTACTTGACGGAGAAACATATCCGCCGTTTGCGTCAAAGTAAACGGTAAATGCATTGGGAGTCCAATGTGCATAAAGCGTAATATTAACGAGCGAGTCAACTACTGTGTTAGCTGTAATCAAGTTACCGCCGGTTGCTACTGTGTACCATCCGTCGAATGTGTAGTTGTCGCGAGTGGGTGTCGGAAGTGTTCCATAACTCTGACCATAGTACACAGTCTTGGATGAATCGGACACATTGCCGCCGTTTGCATTAAATGTAACAGAGCAAGACGTAAGCTTACGATTGAACATTTCAGAATCAATGCGTTCAACTCCGCCTGTCGCAGACAGCATGCTGTCATTTGCAATATCTCCATATACAAGATATTTTCCGCTTATATTCATATGACCCGAGACGCTCGAATCAAGCTTTGAGAAGGTTGCGTTTTTGCTGATAACTGTGTTTGTGCCCTTTGAGCCAAAATTCACGTTGCCGAGAAGTTTTATCTCAACATTTTCGGCAGTCGAGATAAGTGCGAATCCGGGAGCGTTCTCAACACTCACGCGAGCGAACTTGATCGTGCTTGAACCGAGCTTGAGAGGCGTGTCGGTGTTACCTACAAGGGTCATGTTGCTGATAAATGTTTCATTTGAATCGGATTCAATCTGAAGACTCGTAAAGCTCTTTCCGCCGCCGTATATTGCAAAATACTCGGTAGAATCCGAAATGGTGATCTTACGATTATCAAACGAATCGGATATCTTGGTCAGATCGATCGTGATCCTCTTCGCTCCGGAGTTGATGACCGCATTTGCAACAGATGCGTTTGCTACCATTGCTGCAACTTCCGGGCAACCCTCGAATGCGTTTTCGCCGATCGATGTGACTATGTTATCAATCGAGAAAGTGCTAAGCGAGGTACAACCCTTAAATGCGTTGTTGCCGATCTTTGTTACACCATACGCTATAACAGTTTCAAGTTTTGTACAACCTTCGAACGCACCTGCAGGAATTTCAGTGATACCTATCGGAAGAATGACTGTTTTGAGCTCAGTGTTTCCTCTGAACGCACACGCGTCTATTGCCTTGGTCAGATATGCTGTAAAAGTATTATCGCCGTTATTGACAGAATAATACTGAGGTACAAAAACGGTACCGTCAAAGTCTTCAGTTGCTTCAAATCCGGTAATGTTACCATCGAGGTCGACCTCAGTGCCATCCGTTCTGGCAGTTACCGCAACGATATACTCGTTTACCTCATAGGGAATCTCAAATGTAACAACACCATTCTCACAATCGTTAAAGTTAGCGTTGTCTTTAGAGTAATCGAGATACTCATGTCTTTCATCGTCAAGCACATTAAATGTGTAAGTATAATACGAACCGGTAGCGATATCGTATCCTACGACACCGTACACATGGATAGTACCCGCCATAACGACTCTGTAATATCCCTCTGCATCGACTGTATACTTCTTTGTATGGGTCGATGTGATCGATGTTCCCACTGAATACTTGAGTGACGACTGATACTCGTTGCTCTTGAGTTCTTCCTCGTCAACGGATGCTGTCTTGCTGTTTTGCCCACCGAGTGAATCACTGATGTTATAGCTTGTTTTTTTGGATATCTGCGACGATATTGCTGCCGATATCTCGGTATTTGCACTGACCTCTTTGCTCTTTTCGTAACCCTCATCAGAATTCCATGTGTTGGAGTTGTTCTTTACAGTGGTAAAGTATGATGATGAATTACTTGTATTAACGGTTCCAACGTAGTCAGAATAAGAACTGTCAACATGTGACGCGGTAGAGTCCTTTCTTCCGGAGGACAGCTCAGCTCCCATTGTGGTTGTGGCTTTTATGCCGGCATTCACATTTACGATTCCTATCGGAACTTCTACTCCTGCACTTACCTCGAGTGAATTTGAAACGCTGAGTTTTCCGTCAACATACTTTTCGGTCGATTTGTCGTACGATGAGTTGATTCCAAAAGATCTGTCGGTTGTAACCTTCGACGAAGAAGAATTCGAGCCGCCCGATTCATTGCTCACATAGGTCGAACCACCGTTGCTGTTAGAAACAAAGTACTTTCCACCAACGGTGTTTCCTTCAGAATCGGTTCGTTCTTCACTCTTTGTCTGTAGATCTTGACTCTCCTCCTCAGAGGCGTATATCTGATTCCATTCCTCTGACAATGTCCAGCCCGAGCTTCGTGTCGTGGCGTTCGAAACGGTATTGGCGATAAGCTCAGCCTGCTCGGATGTTATGGTATCGGTATACTCATAAGAAACGGTCATGTCGAGTCTCTGATGGTTACCTATGAAACCAATCTGATAAAGAGGGACATTGTCGATCTTGCCTATATCATAAACGAACAAGAACTGCCCGCTCTTACTGTCTTCTATTATGATAGGATCTCCATACGATGTATAGCTGGTTGCTCTGTTACGGTTCGACGTCCAGTTTGCATGGAGTGTAATGTTGCCCGTAGTACCTTCTTTGATCCTCGAAACAATAAATCCATTGTCATTCGACCAACCAACGAATGTATATCCGTACCAAGAAGGTGCGGTAAGCGTTATTCCGCTGTCAACGGTATATGTCGCACTTTCAACAGGAACATCGGGAGAATCGAATAATACGTTATATATTACTTTCTCCCACTGCGCGTAAAGCTTTATATTTCCAACCGTATTAGCGTCGATTTTTGAAACTTGCTTATCATCGCTTGTCTTCCAACCTTTGAAGACATAACCGGGCGAGGAAACATCTTCGAGCAGTACACCGACCTCAGAAATGTAGGTGTTCGGATTGCTGTTTTCAACGCCGATTTTTGCCAAATAGGTATCACTTCCGAAAAGATCGTATGTTATACTGTAATTTGTTCCTGTCAATGCCGGAATGGTCTGCTGCGCAACCAGAATTTCGCTGCAGTTTTCACAATGCGAACCCTGCGTAAGTCCAGTGCTTGTATAAGTCGGAGATACAGGTTCGTCTATGACCGTGCTGTGTCCAATAGCTTCAATTGAAGTATCACTTCGATTGATCTGAGTCTTACAGTTTTCGTCAGAGTAAACTCTGCCGCACAATTCGCAGAGCCAGAACTCTATGTTTCCGTTTTCGTCACATTTTGCGGCCTTAGCCGAGTTGTGGATGAGCTTGTGAACGCATATTTCGCCTCTGTAAAGCACCACATCTCGACCGGCTACGTATCTGAAGAGTGCGATCGCATCTTTAGTATTAACCTTATTATCGCCGTTAACGTCAAGGGCAGCAGTATCAACGCTAACATCCCTACCGGCGACGTAACGAAACAAGAGGATTGCATCTTTGGTATTGACGGAACTATCAGCGTTTATATCGCCGGGGATGCCGTGATAGACGGTGACACTTCCGCTCTTTACGTCAAGCGCGATTGATTCTTCTTGTTCATTAAACACTTCTTCCTCATCGTAAGAGATGATGATATCAGCAACATAATTGTCGGGTGCGTTTTTGCTTATTTCGAAAGTTAGCGTGATAAGCGTACCATTTGTGCTGATATCCGATGCCCAGCTGATGAGTGTGACAGTTTCAGAATTTTCTAAGCCTCTTGACGGGTTAGCATCAGTTTGCAGCCCGGAAGATTGAAAATCGCTGCCAAATTCGGTGTTTTTGAGAGTGAGCATACTGTCATACTTGACATCGAATTTCAGCGAGGTAATACCGGGGTTGTCTGCAATGTCGATCTTGATACTTACCGTTTCGCCGGGGCGACCGGTTTGATCTGAGACGGTGAGAGTTAACTTGCTATCTGCCGCAAAAACACCCGCAGGAAGGATTCCTGCAAGCATTGCAAGCGTGAGCATCAGAGCAAGCATCCTGGATAGATTTTTTCTCATAGTGCGTTCTTCTCCTTTGTGTTTTTGTTTTTTTATCAGTCAACGCACGGTTACCGTTCCATCATAGAAACGGTGATCGACATCAACAAAATCTTCATCGTAGATATCACCCTCAGAGGGTACGAGCTTGATATTTGTTATCGTACCGGAAGGTGTACCATCTGGTATATTGAACGTAAGTGTTGCGAATGTTCCGTTTGCCTTGACGCATCCGTCCCAAATGATAAATGTCTATGTTTCGGAGTTTTCCTTGCCTCTTGTGGGG
>CAZBYU010000103.1:0-5388 GCA_964496235.1 uncultured Oscillospiraceae bacterium
ATGCTCCAATGCCCATGTTTTCATCGCGTCGGCAATATCGTTTGCCACGGAAAGAGAAAGAGGCTTGCCGGTTTTCAAGCTCTCTCTCCAGCCCTGCATCGCCTGCGCCGGCACATACTGCTCCATTGTATTCTCATTAAAGACCATAGAGCCAAAAAGCTCCGGTATGCTTTTGGTGGTGTCCGGCATGGTTAAAGCCTCCTTAAAAAGAAGTGAGGTGATGCAAATGTTGTTTTGGGAATATCAGTCGGTGGTGTAGTTATCGAAATAGCCTTGAATATACACAATGGGAGTGCCTTTATCGCCGCTACCGGAGGTGAGGTCACACAGCGAGCCGATAAGGTCGGTCAGGCGGCGGGGAGTAGTACCCTCGGAGACCATTTTACCGACGAGACTGCCGTCCTTTTTCTTTATCGCTCCCTTTATCGCATCGCGCAAAGCCTCACCCGAGAGTGTGGCAAAGTCGTTATCCGCAAGATATTTGAGCTTAAGCTCATTGGGTGTTCCTTCAAGCCCCTCGGTATATGCCGGAGAGACAACCGGGTCTGCAAGCTCCCAAATCTTGCCCACGGGGTCTTTGAATGCACCGTCACCGTAAACCATGACTTCACCATGCTTTCCCGTGAGTTCAAGCATTTTAGCCTGGATATCATCAACAAGCTGATGGCAGTCACGCGGGAAGAGCTTGACCTTGTCCTCGGTGGCTTTGTTCGTGCCGAGAAGACCGTATGCCTCGTTATATCCGCTACCGTTTACAGACGCGGTGAGTATTTCGTCAAGCCCGAACACGCGCTCTGCGCCGGCGGCTTTGAGGATACGCTTGGTGCGTACGCGGGTGTGGATATCACAGCAGAGAACGTTCTTTGTATAAGTGAGTATGGCGCGGGCATCATTTGCAAAGATAACCTCAACTTCCGCACCGGATTCGCGTATAACGTCGGAATAATACTGCACATAATCCATGCCGGTGAACGGATGCTTGGGATAGCCGAAAAGCTCACGGTATTTATCGAGAGAGAGAACATCTCGATACGAGTCTATCCCCTTTTCGTCCATAGCATCCCAGTCGATAAGGTGGTTGCCGACTTCATCGGAGGGGTAAGAGAGCATGAGAACTATTTTCTTCGCACCCTTGGCAATGCCGCGCAGACAAATTGCAAAGCGGTTGCGGCTGAGTATGGGGAAAATCACGCCGACGGTCTCACCGCCAAGCTTTGCGCGTACATCCTCGGCAATATCGTCAACACTTGCGTAGTTACCCTGTGCGCGGGCAACAATTGCCTCCGTCATCGCTATAACATCTCTGTCGCAAACCTCCAGCTCACCGTTTTCAACGGCCTGCATAACGCTACCGGTGACTATTTCAACAAGATCGTCTCCTGTGCGGATAATAGGTGCGCGGAGACCTCTGGACACTGTACCGACCATTCTTGCCATGATGATACTCCCTCCGTTATTTCTGTTTTTTTATGTCAAAGCTCTCACTTCAACCCAGAAAGTATACTACAATTCGTTTTCGTTGTAAATAAATTTTTATTCACCAAATTCAATAATATTTTGCCGCTCGAACGCGTAATTTTTATCTGGTTAAAAGCATGCGATCGTTATCAAGCTCTTTCCCAACACCGTTTTTGAAGCGTTGCAAAAGGTCGCTGACCGTGAGCATGAGTCGTTCATCTCCACCCACATCCATGATGATGCGTCCTCTGTCCATCATAAGCGTCCTATTCCCAAGCTCCAGAGCAGATGACATATTGTGCGTTATCATAAGGCAGGTCAGGTTATTGTCACTTACGGTCTTCTTTGTCACTTCCAGCACTTTCTCCGCCGTGGCGGGGTCAAGTGCCGCAGTGTGTTCATCCAAGAGCAAAAGCTTCGGCGGAACAATCGTTGCCATAGTGAGCGTCAAAGCCTGCCGTTGACCGCCGGAGAGTAGCCCCACGGGGCGGCGCATGCTGTCCTCAAGCCCCATGTTAAGCTCGGCAAGTCTATCACGGAACAGCCCTCTGTCACTGTTACTTATGTGCGAAAGCCAGCCGCCACGCCCCAAAGCCAACGCGAGGTTTTCCTCTATTGTCATGTTCGGCGCACTCCCGATCATAGGATCTTGAAAAAGTCGACCTATTTTGCGGGCGCGTTTATGCTCGGGAATAAGGGTTATATCCTCGCCATCAAGAATTATGACACCAGAATCGGGCATAAAGCTTCCGGATATGGCATTGAAAAGAGTTGACTTTCCTGCGCCGTTTGCGCCGATTATCGTGACGAAGTCACCCTGTGCAAGGTGAAGCGACACATCTGTAAGAGCTTTCTTTTCGTTGACTGTGCCGGGGTTAAAGGTCTTTGAAATATGCGATATAGTCAGCATGCCTTGCACTCCCCTTTCTTGTGCTTGTTGTCGCTTCGCGCTTTGATTCTGCGTTTATACAACGGGTATTGCGTTTTAAGATACGGAAGTGATATTGCAAGCACGACTATCACAGAGGAGACGGCTTTGAGCATAAACGCCGGCATATTCAGCCGCAGTGCGACTGTATAGACTATGCGAAATATAATAGAACCTAGAATAACACCTGTTGCCCGCTTAAAAATGCCGCCTTTTCCGAGTATCGTACCGCCTATCAAAAGCGAGGCAAGCGCGATCGTGACCATTCCCGTGCCGAGGTTAATATCAACAGCCTTCTGCGACTGCGCCATAAGACAGCCGGAGAGCGCGGTAAGCGCATTTGCCGCACAAAGACCGATTGTCGTTGTAAAGGCTGTGTTTATAGATGAAGATCTCACCATTGTCGGGTTGTCTCCCGTTGCGAGAATCGCAAGACCGAGACGTGTACGTAAGAATGCGGTCACTGCCACGAGAGCGAGTATTACCACGACAGCGGCAACGATAAGCTTATATTGACCGGAAAGGGCTGTGTCTGACAGTGCGGATTTTGCAAGAGTGAAAACCGTGTCGGTCTTGTTGAGGTTCATAAGTGATGAGCCGCCCATAACGGCAATATTGACGGAATAAAGCGCGGTATTGACGATTATACCCGCCAAAAGGCTGTTCACACCCATGCGTGTTTGCAGTAACGCAACCACAAAACCGGAGCATACTCCGGCAACCATTGCAGCAGGGAGAGCAAGCCACGGATGCCCACCGAGGGCAACGACCGCACCCACTGCCGCACCGAGTGTGAAGCACCCGTCGGTGGACATGTCACACACATTCAGCATGGAATAGCTTAAAAAAAGTGCGAGTGCGGTTAATGAGCAAATCAGTCCCAACTCAAGAGCGGTTTGACCGAGAGAAAGATAAGTCAAAATATCCATCACACCCTCCCCTGTTATGCGACGTCATCAAAGCTTTCCGCGGTGCTGATAGGCTCGACCGCCGTGCAGAGAGGCGAGAGGGTATCCACGATAGCATCAAAGTCGTATCCCAGTGCGGCGGCGGTTTCGGTGTTCACTGTGGCAGTGCCGTTATCAAAGGTCATCACGGCCACGTCAGATGCATTTTTACCGTTCAGGAGTATATCGGCAACCATATTCGCGGTTTCAACACCGAGGTTTGCGTAATCCACGCCGTAGCCGATAAACGCACCGTTGAGCGCGAAGGAATCCGCCCCGGTATAGTGGGGTATGCCATTTTGCGTGAAAATCTCATATATGGCAAGCTCGGCGGTCATAACGGTGTTATCTTGCGGAGTGAAAACAGCGTCAACACCGTCGGCAACGAGGGCATTTGCCGCAAGCATTATTTCATCTGTCGTTGTTCCGGTGCGCTCGATATACTCAACCCCGAGCGCATCAAGTGCGGCTCTTGCCTCGACTATGGCTGTGGCTGAGGAATCTTGTCCCTGGTCGTAGAGAAGACCGATTTTTTTGGCATCAGGGTCAAGGGCGAAGATAAGCTTTATTACGGCGGCTGTGTCAAGATAGTCGGATGTGCCAGTTATATTTGCGCCCGGGACCTCAAGCGATTCGACAAGCCCGACGGCTAAAGGGTCGGACACAGCGGAGAATACAACGGGTATTTCGCTGTCCTCGGTCGCACTCTGCATACGCATGGCAACCGGAGTCGCAATGCCTATCATCAGGTCAACGCGGTCTGCGGTGAAATCGGCTATTATCTGCTCCATCACACTTGCGTCGGCGTTGCAGTTATCATACAGGAGCTTGAATTCAACATTGTTTTCTTCGCCAAGCTCAACAAGGCGCGTCTGGATGCTGTCGGCAATCTGATTGAGTGAGGCATCGTCCACGTAGTTGCATATGCCGACAGTGTAAATGGGTAGACCGCTATCGGCGACTTCATCTGTTCCTCTGCCACCACAGGCAGTTAGGACAAAGGCGATGAACAATGTGACGAGAGTGAATGCGAGTTTGCTGAAACCTGTTTTTTTCATCGGAAAATCCTCCATTTTCGGCTATGTAGCCATTTATAGTTCGGGTGGAGATGGAGGGGTCGTTGCCGACGACCTTTTTTCGGAGTGTAGATAATAAAAAAAACAGCCCGCTGTCCCACACATGGGACAGAAGCTGCACACTCCTGCGATACCACCCAAATTGACGTATAAATACGCCCTCTCGCTTACGCGTACCATCATACGCGCCCCAAAAAGATAACGGTCCGGGTATCCGTCGGCATCTACTCGGGCGAAAGCCCTTTCAAACCGCCCTCCGAAGTCCATTCGTCTCGCCGCATTATACCGCGATCACACCACCCGCGGCTCTCTGGATAACGCTTTACGCAAGCTTACTACTCTTCATCATAGGTTTAACTATATCTAACTTTGGTTTGATTATATACGTCGTGTCGTGCATTGTCAAGATGAATAATTATCTAAACATCAAATAGAAATACAAAACCGCTTTTGTGAAATTGCATTAATGCTTTTGTCAAGGCGCGGCATTTATTGTTGCCGCGCCCGGATTCATATTTTGCTTCAGCTGTCAAATGCCGGATTGATGGCATATATATTCTTTTTGTCCAATCTGTCCATCGTAAGGCGCAAGCCCTCGCCAAATCGCTGATAGTGTACAATTTCTCGTTCTCTGAGAAAACGAATAACATCATTTACGTCGGGGTCATCACACAAACGAAGAATATTATCATATGTCACCCGCGCCTTTTGCTCGGCACTCATATCCTCGTTCAGGTCTGCGATCACATCGCCTGTCACCGCCATACCCGATGCATCCCACGGACTTCCGGATGCCGCCGTTGGATATACTCCCGCCGTGTGGTCGACAAAGTAAGTGTCAAATCCGGCGCGTTTGATTTCCTCGGGGGTCAGGTCACGCGTGAGCTGATGGACTATTGAGCCTATCATCTCAAGGTGCCCCAGCTCTTCTGTGCCCAGAGAAGCATCGGAAATGTTCCACAAGGAAAAATCGGCTGAA
>CAZBYU010000104.1:0-5345 GCA_964496235.1 uncultured Oscillospiraceae bacterium
CTTGATTCTTGCGTCAGCAGCCATATTTTCGGCACCTCCTATTTTATTTACTCGGCATTGCCGAGCATTGCCTCCCTGTGACCGACGCGGTCATTCTCCCGCTCGCTCATTAAAAAAGCGCACGAAAACAGACCTCTCAGTCGACAGGTAATACATAATATAGCACAGCTTGACCCCCGCGTCAACACATTTTTTGCGTTATTTATCAATATTTTCGGGCGTTTGCGGGGACATACACACATGGGTTTATTCCCCCTCGTTGTGCCGCTTTTCCTTTCGCGGCATAGTATGATAAGAAACTTGATTATCGGGAGCGACAACATGCACTCTGAACATATTATCGACCACATCAACCTACCCGCCGACACAGACGCGGCTCTTCGCCGCTCCACCGGGCTTATTGCACCCGCCTCGCTTGACGAGCTTGTCGCGCTCTCCACAGCCGGGGCTGACCGCCTTGACGTATGCTACAATGTGCCGGGGTCGGGCGAGATATGCGAGGCGACGGTATGCCGGTGCAAAAACGGCGTGTCCGTCAACTTCCCGGAGGCGTATATGCGCCGCCGAGACGGCGCATGCATGCGAATCGGCGACGACCTGCCCACCGACAAGCCCCGCTTTTCCGACAGCTTCGGCTATCCCTTTGCCGAGTTACGGCGCGACACCCTGCATTGGCTTTCGCGCCAAAGGCTCATTCTCCTCCCCTTTGCCGCCGGTGGAAGCCGCACCCTGCCCTGTCTTCTCATCTGCCCCGAAAACGCCGCCTTCTTCGCGCTCTCACTCGCGCTGATGCAGGGCTTCATACCCCTTCGCGCCCTGCGGGACGCGTCCGTCCCGCGCGGTATATTCTATGTCGCGCCGCCGTTTCGCCACACGCACTTTTCCGGGCGGCAGATAGTCGTACACAGCCGGAGCGAGGCACTGCATGAGGTGTTTGCCTACAATCTCTACCCCGGTCCGTCCGCAAAAAAGGGCGTGTTCTCGCTGTTGCTCGACGAGGCGGAGCGTTGCGGCGGACGCATATGCTGTCACGCGTCGGCGGTGTCGTGCCGTGATGAAGGCGGCAAGGACGCGGTGATAATGCACGAGGGCGCGTCCGGCGGCGGCAAGAGCGAGATGGCCGCACCCGCCGCGCTCTCACCCGACGGGGTGCTTACGCTTGCGCGGTCTACAGTGACCGGAGATACGGTGACTTTCACGCTTGAAAGACATTGCCGCCTCACCCCGCTTGCCGATGACATGACGCTGACCGAGCGTGAGTGTGACGCTCAGGGCAGACTTCTCATCTCGGACGCGGAGCGGGGCTGGTTTCTGCGCGTCGACGGTGAGCGCGGCTATGGCAGTGACCCCGCTCTCGAGCGCGAGAGCATACACCCCGACGCACCTCTTGAGTTTTTCAACCTCGACTGCACCCCCGGCTCTACCTGCCTCGTCTGGGAGCATACCCCCGACGCAAGCGGTCAGCCCTGTCCGAACCCGCGCATCATCATGCCGCGCACGGCTCTCGGCGCACCGCCGTCGAAAACACCGACGGCGGTGGATACACGCTCGTTCGGTGTGCGTATGCCGCCAAGCTCGGCGGCAAGGCCGGACATCGGCGTGGCGGGGCTTGTTCAGATTTTGCCGCCGGCCTTGGCATGGCTGTGGCGGCTGGTGTCGCCACGTGGGTATAAAAGCCCCTCCGTCACGCCCGACGGCGGAACGGTCACGGCGCAATGCGAGGGTGTGGGGTCGTATTGGCCGTTTTGCACCGGGCGTCGCGTTGCACAGGCAAATCTCCTTCTCTGCCAGGTCTTCGCCGCCCACGGCACGCTTAATCTTCTCCTGCCGAACCAGCACATAGGCGTGTACGCAGTGGGCTTTGCCGGGCAATGGCTGGTGCGGGAATATTTGTCGCGGAGCGGCGGGGTCATAGACCCGGCGTGCCTCACCCCGGCGCGTTGCCCGCTCTTCGGCTATGCCCTAAGCTCGCTCACGCTCGACGGGCAATCCGTGCCGCCGTATCTCCTGCGCCCGGAGCTTCAGCCGGAGCTTGGCACGGCGGGGTACGACGAGGGTGCGAAAAAGCTCACGGAGCTTTTTCTCCGCGAGCTTGATAAATACGACTCGACCGCGCTTGACCCCCTCGGTCGTGAGATAATCGCGCTCTTTCGCTCAGGTGCGGGAGTAGAAGAATACGCGCACCTCGCCTGAGGTGCGCGTATCTCGACCGGTCTCGTTTTATTATTATATCAAAAGTCCTTGTACACCCTCGGCACACGTTTGGACACGGCGCAGAGAAGCTCATAGGGTATGGTCTGTGCCGCCGAGGCAAGGGTGTTGATGTCGTTATTGCGTCCGAATATCTCCACCTCACTGCCCACGTCCACCTCGGGAAGCTCGGTGAGGTCGACCATGCACATGTCCATGCAGATGTTGCCGCGTTGCATCGCGTACCCGACGGGGGTGTAAAACGCGCATTTGTTGGACACGAGGCGCGGCAAGCCGTCGGCATAGCCTATGCCGAGAACGCCCATGCGGGTGCGTCGCTCCGTGACGAAGCGGCGACCGTAGCTCACGCTTGTACCCGGCTCATAGACCTTGATGGTGCTGACAGTGGTGACAAGGCGCATACACGGGCGAAGCCCCAGCCGCCCCGACGTATCGCCGTAGCCGTACAGTAAAAGCCCCGGACGCACCATATCCAGTGCCATTTCCGGGTAGTTCACCACCGCGCCGCTGTTGGCGCAGTGGCGCAGGGCAAAGCCTATCCCCCCGCGAGACTTCACCTCGTCGACCACGCGGCAGAAAAGCGCGAATTGCGCCCTCGTGTACTCCTCGCACTCCGCACCCGGCTCATCGGACACGGCAAAATGCGTGTATATCCCCTCCGCGTCAAGCCCGGGAAGAGAACAGGAGCGAATGATGTTGTCCACACCCTCGTCGAAATGCTCCCCAGCCACGAGAAAGCCGAGGCGGGACATGCCCGTGTCGAGCTTTATGTGTATTTTCAGCCGTCCGCCCGCACCCTTTGCCTCGTCGGAGTATTCCAGAGCCTTGGCAAGGCAGGTAACTGTCTGCGTTATCTCGTTTGCGATGAGTGTCTTGGTGTACTCATGCGGGGTGTGACCGAGAATGAGTATCGGCATTTTTATCCCGCCGTCGCGAAGCTCCAAAGCCTCGTCAAGGCATGACACCGCCAGATAATCCGCCCCCGCGCTCTCCAAAAGCCGCGCCACGGCGGGTGCGCCGTGACCGTATGCGTCCGCCTTCACCACGCCGAGGAAACGGCACTTCGTGTCAAGTGCGGCGCGTATCGCCTCATAGTTATGTTTAATGTTCTTCGGGCTTATCTCCGCCCATGTTCTCTTTTGCAGATCGTTCATATTCAGCTATCCTCTTGTGTGTTCGGAAAGTCTTCCTCTATTATTTTCCCCGTCGGTGACCACTCGCAAATCTCCGCAAACACGCGCACACGCCCGTTTGACGCAAGCTCCGCACTCAGCGGGGTATTTGTGTATTTATCCAATCTCACCTGCACGCTCACTCCGTCTGCCGGAACTATCAACGCGCACAGCTCTCCGTCCTCTGTCCACGCCGTGTCGAGATAGCCGCTTTTCATCGCCTCGGTCAGGCGCGGCAGAGCGGACATCGGCGACAAGCCGAAATCGTCAAGCTCCCCGGTATCAAGCGACACGCCGTCATATTCAAGCGCGGTCTCCCCCGCGCTCACTCTCGCGCTCACCCCGCGTATGATCTCCGGAGAAAGCACCGTCACACGCGCTCCGTTCGTGTCCTCGGCGTATTCGAGGGTAAATTCGACGCTTGAATCGTCGTACTCTGCGCGGACACGCGCGGTGTAGCTGAGATTTTCCTCCTCGGCAAGGGCTTTCGAGAAGCTTTCAAAATCGGCGCGGGCGGACGCGCCGCCGCATCCGGACAGTATCAGCGCGACAGGCAACAGCGCGGCGGACAGCCGCGCGGCAAGATGCACTCTTTTCATGGCGAGGTCTCCTCTTCATCAAGTCTTGTACCACACCATATGCCCGCCTATTCATTATAATCACCCACCACGGGGAAGTCAAAGAAATTTGACAAAAAATCTATTGCAAAACCGAGGAAAGTGTGATATCTTTAGCTTTACATTGTGATTTTATGTGAAACCTGCGATGAATGGGAAAATAGCGCGAGCAGCTCATAAGAGAGTGGGGGTCGTCGGCTGTAAGCCTCCTTGGGTGTGTGCGCTTAGTTCGCCCGGGAGCAACCGGTCAATCACCGGCGCGTTGACTGCGTTATCGGTCTTCAAAGTGCGGCGCGTTGCGCCGAAGCCGGGTGGTACCGCGGAAGTTATGCTTTCGTCCCTATGTTTGGGACGGGGGCTTATTTTTTTAGTTTTAGGAGTGAACAAACGATGAGAGAACTTATGCAGGGGCTGAGAGATGCCTCCATCAAGGCGATTCGTGAGTGCGACAATGTGGAGCTTCTCGAAGCGTTGAGAGTAAAATACCTGGGCAAAAAGGGCGAGCTGACGGCGATTCTGCGCCAGATGGGCAAGCTCTCCGCCGAGGAACGCCCCGCAATGGGTCAGCTTGCAAACCAGCTCCGTGCGGATATAGAAGCCGCGCTTGACGAGCGCAAGTCGGCTCTTTCCGAAAAGCTGATGGAGCAGAAGCTTGAAAGCGAGAGCATTGACGTCACCCTCCCGGGTGAGGCACACAAGCTCGGTCACAAGCACCCGATGTACAACGTGCTCGACCAGATAAAAGACATTTTCATCGGCATGGGCTTTGAAATCCTCGACGGCCCGGAGGTTGAGCGCGCCGACTATAACTTCACCAAGCTCAACATCGACGAGGGTCACCCCTCCCGCGAGTGGACGGACACGTTCTACTTCACTCCCGACAGCCAAATCCTTCTCCGCACACAGACCTCCAACATGCAGGTGCATGCCATGGAGACGCGTCCTCTGCCTATCCGCGTCCTCGCTCCCGGTCGCGTTTACCGCAAGGACGAGGTCGACGCCACACACTCCCCCATGTTCCACCAGATAGAGGGCTTGGTCGTCGACAAGGGCGTTACGATGTCCGACCTGAAGGCGACGCTGAACCTCGTCGTGGAAAAAATCTACGGCGAGGGTACGGTCACGCGTTTCCGTCCGCACCATTTCCCGTTTACCGAGCCGAGCTGTGAGCTGGACATTCAGTGCCACAAGTGTGGCGGCAAGGGCTGTCCGACGTGCAAGGGCGAGGGCTGGATAGAGGTTCTCGGCGCAGGTATGGTACACCCGAAGGTTCTCGCCGGTTGCGGCATCGACCCGGACGTTTACTCCGGCTGGGCGTTTGGCATGGGGCTGGAGCGTCTGGCTC
>CAZBYU010000105.1:0-5319 GCA_964496235.1 uncultured Oscillospiraceae bacterium
GCGGACAACGGTGATGCCGTGTTCTTGCACGAAGGCAGAATTTATCTCCTGTGCCGTATTTTGATTCAGCCCGACGACAACGGTGTTCGCATTTTGCCAGAGCATGAGGATATCTCCCTCGCGTTTATTCTCCAGCAGATACTCCTCGAACGCAAGATTAAAGCACGGATCCGTGCAATGGGTCTCGTAATAATACATCGGTCTCCCCCATTTCGCTATATGCTTATACGCAAAAGAGACGGTTTCAGTCAATTGAGTCCGTCTCTTTTGCATTGCTTCTATTACTTAATGATTTTGCTTCTTACGCGGCAGATGGACACTGCGCCCGATAGCATCGGCACACGCCTCCATAAACGCCTCGGAGAGTGCGGGGTGCGGGTGGATTATATCCGCCGCCTCATATATGGTAAGCTCGGCTGTCATGATGTCTATCGCCTCGGAAATAAGCTCACTGGAATAGCCGCCGAGGACATGCACGCCGACGATCTCGCCGTAGGTGCTTTCGGCAAGCACCTTGACAAAGCCGTCGGTTTCGCCGCTTGCAAGTGCCATACCGTTATTACAGAACTGAAAACGCCCCACCAGAAGCTTGTCGCCGAAGATCTCTCGCGCCTTTTCCTCGGTCAAGCCGAGAGATGCCGCCTCGGGTTCGGAGTGGATACACATGGGTACTTTCGTCAAATCCACTTTCTTTTCACCGCCCATGGCATTTTCCGCCGCGGCTTCGCCCATCTTTATTGCCGCATTGGCAAGGCTGGCAAGCGTGGTGATATCACCGCAGGCATATACACCCGGAACGTTGGTGCGACAGGCGAGGTCTGTGACGACCTTGCCGTTTTCGGTTTTTATATCGGCGGAAAGCTCACCGAGACAATCAAGGACACTGTCACGCCCGGCACAAATCAAAACCGCATCGGCTTCATACTCCGCGCCGCTTACGCTGACACAGCTCTTTCCACCGCGTTCCGAGAGCTTTTCGACGCTTTTGCCAGTGATTATTTCAACACCCAAGCTCTTCAAGCCCTGTGCAATACCCTCGGAGAGGTCGCGGTCAAGCATGGGTGTAACGCGCTCTGCAGTGTCGATCATCGTGACCTTACTGCCGAAGTGGGCAAAGGGAAAGGCAAACTCACAGCCGATTATGCCCGCACCGATTATGAAAAGCTTCTCGGGTACATAGTCGATATTGAGCATATCATCGGAATACAGTACCTTCGGTGAACCGACAGTGGGAATGTCGACACGGCGGATTTGACCGCCTCCGCAGAGAATGACGTTTTTCGCCTCATACGACTTATCCGCACAGAGTATCTTTTTGCCGCGGGCAAGCTTCGCCTCTCCGCGAACGACATCGACCTTATTCGAGCGCAAAAGGGCAGACACACCGCCGGTAAGCTTTTTCACAACACCGTTTTTGTACTCGGTGACCTTCTTCATGTCGACAGAAGCCGTGACCGGTGCGGAGAAAACCACACCACGCTGCTGTGCCTGCTCAAAACCACGGATATACCCACCGGTCTTCACTATGGTCTTTGTGGGAACACAGCCGCGGTTAAGGCAGGTTCCGCCCAGCTCGTCCCGCTCGAACAGCACGACCCTTCCGCCGAGCTGAGAGGCGCGTATAGCCGCCACATAGCCCGCAGGACCGCCGCCGATGACGGCAACATCATATATATCGGACATATTGTTCTTCCTCCGCTGTCTTGCCGCAAAAAAGGGTTGTCACGCGGCAAATCTGATGAAATTAGCGACGCAAATGCACATTATCACAACAAGCAGACCGACGAAGAGCTTATCAACGGCGGCAGTGTCGATTTTCTTGTTAATGCGTCTTCCTACTATGCCGCCGACTATGCCGCAGAATATCATAAGCGCGAGAAGGAATATTGGAAACTCCGGCACGGTGGCGGTGACAAAGGCGAAAATGAGGCTTGCAAGCTGGGAGAGGAGAATAATATAAAGCGAGTTTTGCGCCGCAGTGCGGGTATCCATGGAAAAGCAGTAATCAAGCACGACCAGATTTATAGGTCCGCCGCCTATACCCAGAAACGCGGACATCATGCCCAGAGCAAAGCCGATTACCACACAGAGAAGGTCAGACTGAATGCTGTGGGTTTTTATTTTGGACTTATTGATGACGTAGACCGCCGTGCCGAGCGTAAGGGCAAAGAGTGCCGCCGCCTGCACCGCACCCACGGCATCGGGGTTGGCAGATGCGTTTTTTATAATATCGAAAAGTTGCTTGCCCGCAATACCGCCGACAGCCGCGCCGAGACCTGTCCATGTGCTGTGACCCTTTTTCACGACCGATTCGTGAGAAAGCTCTGCCTTGATGACAGAATATGCGGTCATAGACAACACAACACAGCCGGACATAAAGCTGATAGTGCTTACGGAGTAGATATGGAAAGCGTCCATCACGGGCTTTATTATCACGCCGCCGCCTATACCGCAGATACTGCCTATCACCGAGGCAAGAAAGCTTATTAGGGCAAAAATCACATACGCCATGGTTTTATATTATACCTCTCTTTTCGCCGATGTTTTTCCGCGCTTACTTTCCCATATAAGTGCGTATTATATCAATATACTCATCGGGATAGAAGCCGATCTCTCCGCTGAAACGCGTGAGCGCGATGAGTCCGCCGCTAAGCTCGTCAATAGAGGCGAGCATTTCGGCATTGTCGGTTTTCACGCCGCCGCCGTAAACGACATCTATGCCGCCGGTGACCTTATGAACAAAGCGGGCTATCTTGGTTATGTACTCCTTGTCGGCGGGCTTCTTACCCGGTCCTATCGACCAGATAGGCTCATAGCCGATGACGACCTTGGATTTGTCCACACCGTCAAGACCGATTTCGAGCTGTTCGCCGAGAACCTTTTCCCACTCGCCCTGCTCCTCGCTCTTTTCGCCGATGCAGTAAAGCACGTTCATGCCGCGCTCAACGGCAAGCTTTATCTCGCGGTTGAGAAGTCTGTTAACGGCGGCAGTGTCCTTCACGCCGGCTTCGGCAAGAATGGCGTTTTTGTCGTTTCTCTCCTCGCAGTGTCCGATAAGCACGTCGGAGCAACCTAGGGCGTATGCCGCGGCGGCGGGGCGGTTGGTGGTGAGTGCGCCGAAGTTGCCGCCGACGGAAACATCGGTATAGAAAACGCCCTCACAACCGACCTTGACGGGGCTGTTTTCACACTTTGCGCCGACTGCGCCAACCAGATGCGCCTCGGGGAAGAACTGCACAAACTCGACCTCATTGGGGTCATATGCCTTCAAAGCCTCCTGAGTATGCGACACGATGTATTCGCCCCAGCTGTTTATAGGGCAAAGTCTGTTCACGCCGCCAAGCTCGGCAGGCACGTCAAAACGTTTCAAATTAAGATAAAGGTGCTTCATTTCTTTTTCCTCCAGTTTTCTTATCTCAAAAGCGCGTAATCGGGAATATCTTCGCCCATAAGAGGCAGAGCATATTCAAAGAATCTGTCGCTTACAGCGTTTCCGTTTTCTATCCACTCGGTAGGGAATACCTTTTCTATGTTCGCCACGGAGCTTAGCGGGGTAAGGAAGAGCTTTGGCTCATACTCCGCCGTAGCGCACCCGCCCTCGAGTGCGACCATGTAGCCGCTTTTGCCTTCAAGTGCCGTCATCACCGCGTGATAGCCGACGGCATAGGCATCCTTCCTGTCGGGAACGGAGGAATAGGCGATGCTGGTGCGTCCGAGAAGACCGGGCTTTTCCGCACGGCATTTTATACCGAGCTTTGCCATCACAGTGTCCGCGATAAACTGCGCCGTGCCGCCTGCGACAACATGACCGAACCCATCGCGTATGCCTGTGTCGGCAAGAGGCTTACCGTCGAGTCCGCAGACTCCCTCGCTGACGGTGACAAGCAGTCCCCTGCCCTTTGCGTAGGCGTTTTCGATGTCGGAGAGCATTTTATCGGTGTCAATACGAACCTCGGGGAGATAGACAAGCTGCTCGCAGTCGGTTTTTCTCGCGGCGAGTGCGGACGCGGCAGTGACCCAGCCGGCATTGCGCCCCATAAGCTCCATGATGACTGCATGTATTGGCAGAGCGGAGGCATCAAGCGCGAGTTCGCAGGCATTGAGTGCGGCAAAACGCGCGGCACTGCCGAAGCCGGGGCAGTGATCGGTCACGGCGATGTCATTATCCATGGTCTTGGGTATTCCGATCACGCGCAGATCAAGACCCTCGCTTTTCGCAAGCTCGTTTATCTTGTTGCAGGTGTCCATGGAATCGTTCCCGCCGTTATAGAAAAAGCAGGATATATTGTACTTTTTAAGGCAGGCAAGCACCGTGGGATAGTCCGCCTCGGAAAGCTTTCTGCGGCATGAACCGATAGCCGACGCCGGAGTATGTGCAAGGCGAGATACCTTTTCCTGCGGCAGGTCGGTGAGGTCCATGATATCGTCGGCAAGTATTCCCTCCGCGCCGAAACGCGCGGCGTATATCTTATCCACTCGCCCGCTCTTTCTCGCGGCTTCTATAACCCCCTGTAGGGAGCTGTTTATCACGGCGGTCGGTCCGCCGCCGTGGGCAACCATTATATTCATTCGGTTTTTACCTCTTATATACCCGCTTTTTTATAACGTTCCGCCATCTCGTCGAGAGAAACACTTTCGACCAGCGGGGCTTTGCCGACACTGTCGAACTCGACAATGAGCGTACCCACAACTTCCTTAACACCGGCTTCTATGCAACGGGTTATCTCCTCGACATAGCTGTCGGCAATGACACCGTACATGACAGTATCCATGATGGGGCTTAAAAACTCGCGCGGGTCAAAGGCGGAGGGCTTTTTGTTCAAAAGCTCGTATATGCCCTTTATGCTCGGCTGTTCACGAAGCTCGGGGCAACGGGAGAACAGCTCTCTCATGTTTCTGGTGACGGCAAGGCGGATATCCGTGTCGACGTTTATCTTGGCAATGCCGAGCTTGGAGACCTCCTTGAGCTGTTGCTTGGAGATGCCGTAAGCATCGTGTATATCGCCGCCGAGCTGATTAATCTCGTCGACAATGTACTGAGGCACGGTGGAAGAGCCATGGCTGACAAGGGCGCAGAAAACGCCCTCATGGCGCAGGCATTCCTTCGTGGCAATGGCAATCTCCTTGCGGATAACTGCGTTTTTGCCCTTGTTCGCGCCGTGCTTTGTGCCGTAGCTTATCGCAAGCGCGTCAACGCCGGTCTTCTTTATGAAGTTTACGGCATCAAGCGGATTGGTATAGGTAGAGGTCTCGGCAAAGACATGATCCTCAACGCCCGCAAGCACACCAAGCTCACCCTCGACAGTGACACCGCGAGCA
>CAZBYU010000106.1:0-5287 GCA_964496235.1 uncultured Oscillospiraceae bacterium
AGGTGAACATCGCGTCATAGCGCACCCTTTCCACCAAGCTTATGGTGTCCTCAAACTCCTCCTCGGTCTCGCCGGGGAAGCCGACGATGATGTCCGTGGTGAGGACAAGATCCGGCATGTAGGAGCGGGCAAGCTCAACCTGATGAATGTACTTTTCACGGGTGTAGCTGCGGTTCATCGCGCGTAGGACGCGGTCGGACCCCGACTGAACCGGCAGGTGAAGCTGATGGGCGCAGTGGGCGCACTCCCCCATGGTCTTGAAAAGCTTCTCGGTCGCGTCCTTGGGGTGGCTGGTCATGAAGCGGATAAGATAGTCACCGGGGATCTTGTCTATCTCGCGTATGAGGTCGGCAAAGTCCACATCAAGCCCGAGATCACGCCCGTAGGAGTTCACGTTTTGCCCAAGCAGGGTGATGTCCTTATACCCCGCCTCAATAAGCTCACGCGCCTCTGCCACCACGTCCTCCGGACGGCGGGAGCGTTCACGCCCGCGGACATAGGGGACGATGCAGTAGGTGCAGAAGTTGTTACAGCCGTACATTATCGAAAGCCACGCCTTTACTCCGTCCGTGCGGCGCACGGGGATACCCTCCGCCACCGCGCCGTCGGATTTATCCGTGGCGAAGACGCGCTTATGCCCGTCGTATACGCGCATTAAAAGCTCCGGAAACCGCCACAGCTCATGCGGACCGAAGACCAAATCCACCACGGGGTAGGACATTTTTATTTTCTGCGCCATATGCTCTTGCTGTACCATACAGCCGCACACAGCGACTATCTGACCCGGCTTTGCCTTTTTCGAGTGGTTTAGTGCGCCGACGTTGCCGAGAACGCGCATCTCGGCATGCTCACGCACGGCACAGGTGTTGACCACGATTATGTCAGCCTCGAACTCATTGTCCGTAAACCCACAGCCCATCTCCGCCAGATAACCGCGAAGCTTTTCGCTGTCCGCCTCGTTTTGCTGACAGCCGTAAGTGTCCACCATGGCGAGCGTCGTCACGCCCTCTTCGGCGCGTTTCTCCGCAAAACGGCGGCAGATATCCTCTTGACGGCGTATTTCGCCTACATCTATTTCTTTTCTTTCGTAGCTCATAAATTCGTTCCTCAATAATGTTTATTTCAGCTCTTTATTTTAACATAATCGCTATGGAATTTTCAATAAGATTAATGTATAATGTGAGTTCAAAAAAGAAACTCGGGCTTTTCGATAAAAATACCGCAGTGCGTCGGGCAAGCCGCGTTTTGAACCGGCGAGAGCCGACGCGAAAGGATATTGAATACATGGCAGTGATAAATATACTCTCCCCCCATGTCGCGGACATGATCGCCGCGGGCGAGGTGGTGGAGCGTCCGGCAAGCGTGATAAAGGAACTGATGGAAAACTCCTTTGACGCGGGGGCGAAGAACATAAGCGTGGAGATACGCGGCGGCGGCGCGACATATATACGCGTGACAGATGACGGTTGCGGCATGGCACCGGAGGACGCGGGAGTGGCGTTTTTGCGCCATGCCACGAGCAAGCTCGCCGATGAGCGCGGCTTGGAGGCTATAGCCACCATGGGCTTTCGCGGCGAGGCACTTGCCGCGATATCGGCGGTGTCGCACATTGAGCTGAACACACGCCGCCAAGGCGACAACGAGGGAACACGCGTCACGCTGACTGCCGGGGATATACAGGAGATGACCCCCTGCGGTTGCCCCGTGGGTACGACGATGGTCGTGCGCGACATATTCTACAACACGCCCGCCCGCCTCAAATTCCTGAAATCCGACCGCAGTGAAGCCGGGGCTTGCTCTGCCGCGGCACTGCGCTGTGCGCTGGGTCGACCGGGCGTGTCGGTGCGCCTTATCCGCGACGGCAGTGAGGAATTTTTCTCCCCTGGTGACGGACGCATAGACTCCGCAATATACACCCTGCTCGGTCGAGAGCTGGCAACGAGCATGCTGGAGGTTAAAAGCGAGGACGAGGGCATGAAGGTGATGGGGTTCGTCTCCTCGCCCTCTGCCGGGCGAGGAAGCCGCAACGCGCAGTATTTTTACTGCAACGGTCGTTATATCCGCTCTCCCCTGTTGCAAAGTGCGGTGGAACAGGCGTACAAGAACACCCTGCTCACCGGGCGTTTCCCCGCGTGTGTGCTGTATCTGGATCTGAGCTGTGCAAGCGTGGATGTAAACGTCCACCCCGCGAAGACGGAGGTCAAGTTCTCATATGAACGCAAGGTGTTCGACCTTGTGTATCACGCGGTTTTCTCCGCGCTCACCAATGAAAGCCGCACCGCCGCGATAGAGCTGTCACCGTCGACAAGGCGCATTGCGGACGCGGCGCGGCACACCCCGCCGCAAAGCCCGACCGAGAGCGCGACAGGCTCACGCACCGCGCCCATACGCGCAACACCCGGCGCGGCAAGCGGCATGTATGACCGCACCCCGCCGCACAAGACCGTTGCACCCACGGCGCGAGGCGATTTCTACAAGAGCATGACGGCGGAGGAGTTTCGCCGCGGCGGCTACGCCGAGAGCGGCGCGAAAAGCTGTGCGGACGCGCCGAAGAGAGCCGGAATGACCGCAACACCAGGCACGGCAAGCGTTTTCACCGCAAGAACGATACAGGGTGCGGGTGAGCTTGTTATGCATGCGCCTCAAGAGCCGTATCAGACGCGCCTTGACCTCGCCGAGAGGGATAAATCGACGCAAATCGACACTAAAATCCCCCCTTCGACGGAGGAATTACCGAAATTTAATACGCAGAGTGTTGAAAACTCTGTTCAAAATGTTGAAAATTCATATAAGAATGATTACAAAATAATCGGAGAGGCGATGAAAACCTATATCATCGTCGAAATCGGAGAGGAGCTTGTGCTTATAGACAAGCACGCCGCCCACGAGCGCATGATATTTGACCGGCTCAAGGAGCAAAAGCGAGAGATAATGAGCCAACAGTTGCTCACACCCATCACGCTACGCCCTGGTGCGGAGGACGCGGAGATAATAGAGAAAAACGCCGCGCTTTTCACCGAACTCGGCTTTGAGCTTGAACGCTTCGGTGAGGACGCGTTCGTCCTGCGTACACTTCCCGCGGACATGCTCGCCTCGGACGGTGAGAGTGCCGTGGAGGAGCTTTGCGACAAGATTCGACATCGTTCTGCCCCGGACGCGCAAAGTGCGCGTGACGAGCTTTTGCATACCGTCGCGTGCAAGGCGGCTATAAAGGCGGGGTGGGATAACGACGAGCGGGAGCTGAAGCGCGTCGCGGACGCGGTGCTGTCCGGACAGGTCAAATATTGCCCGCACGGTCGTCCCGTCTCCGTCACACTGACGCGGCGGGAGCTGGACAAGCTTTTCAAGAGGATAGTATGACGAAAAAGGTTGTTGTTATCGCAGGTCCCACCGCCTCCGGCAAGACCGCGCTCTCCGTCGCGCTGGCGCGTGAAATAGGCGGGGAGGTCGTATCGGCAGATTCAATGCAGGTCTATTGTGGCATGGACATAGGCACGGCGAAGGTCACGGAGGAGGAACGCGATGGTGTAGCCCACCATATGCTCGACGTGGCTCGACCGCAGGAGGGCTATTCCGTGGCGCAGTACGTGGAGGACGCGGCAAAGAGCTGTGAGGATATCCTTTCGCGTGGGCGAGTGCCGATAATCGCGGGCGGCACGGGGCTGTATATAGACTCTCTTCTCTCCGCACGGTTTTTTGCCGACACGGACGAGAGCCGCGCTGTGCGGGAGCGACTGCAAGCCGAGTACGCCGCCCTCGGCGGAGAGACCATGCTCGCGCGGCTTGCCGCGGTGGACAGTGACCGCGCCGCAAGACTCGCTCCCAACGACGCGCGGCGCATAATCCGAGCATTGGAGATATACGAGCTTACCGGGGAGACTGCCACCGCGCACGATGAGCGCACCCGCGTCCTACCCCCGCGCTATGACGCGGCGAGGATAGTGCTGTCGTACAAGGATCGCGCGGATTTATACGCGCGTATAGACGCGCGTGTCGACGAGATGGTGCGACGCGGGCTTTTTGACGAGGTGGAGCGGCTTTTGTCGAACGGTGTCGAGCCGGAAGGCACGGCAATGCAGGCGATAGGCTATAAGGAGGCGGCACTTGCCATTGCGGGCGAGATAAGCCGCGAGGAGGCGGCGGAGCGGATCAAGCTTGCCTCCCGCCGCTATGCCAAGCGTCAGCTCACGTGGTTTCGCCGCTGGGAAAACGCCCTGTGGATAGAGTGGGACGGCACACCCGATTTATTTCACGCGCGACAGCTTTCGACGGATTTTATCCGCCGGTGCGGTATATCATAAGCTCCGAGGCACACGGATAGGGTGTGTCCGAACACTACATAAGAGGCGTCCGTTTTTATCGACGCTTCGAGAAAAGGAGCTACGCCATATGCAGAAACCGCAGTATCTTCAGGACATCTATCTCAACCGTCTCAGACGCGACGGAGCAGTCGTCACCATGTTTTTGATGAACGGCTTTCAAATGCACGGTATTATCCGCGGCTTCGACGGGTTCACCGTAGTTTTGGAGAGCGAGGGCAGACAGCAGCTTATTTATAAGCACGCCATCTCCACCATCGTGCCGCCGCGCTCTTTGGAGCTTGAGACAATCGAGACAGAGGCGTAAGGCGAAAGGTGAAAGGTGAAAGAGAGAAAGCCTTGTTCACAGCATGAGGCATAAAGAGGGATAAAGATATGAGTACCATAGCCGAAAACTTAGCCGCCGCGCGGCGGAACGTCGCCCTCGCCGCCGAGAGTTGCGGGCGACGCGCCGAGGACAGTCTCCTGCTCGGCGCGACGAAGATGAACGATGCCGCGCGTGTGCGCGAGGCGATAGCCGCGGGCTTGACGGCATGCGGGGAAAACCGCGTGCAGGAGCTTTGCGAGAAAAAGGCGCAGGGCGCGTATGAGGGGGCGCAACTGCACTTCATAGGGCATTTGCAGAAAAACAAGGTTCGCCGAGTCGTCGGCGAGGTCGAGCTTATCCACGGTGTCGACAGTGTTGAGCTTATGCGAGAGATTGACCGCGTTGCCGAAAAGCGCGGCATCGTGCAAAAGATTCTGCTGGAGATAAACATCGCCGGGGAGAGCGCGAAATCCGGCTTTTCGCCGGAGGAGCTGTCCGCCGCGCTGGAGCTGGCGGGTGGTTTGAGGTCGATTTTTGTCGAAGGATTGATGGCAATCCCGCCGATTTGCGTAAACGGCGAAGAAAATCGGGCTTATTTTGAGGCTATGAGACAGCTTTTTGTTGACAATAGCGAAAAAAAATACGATAATGTATATATGGA
>CAZBYU010000107.1:0-5209 GCA_964496235.1 uncultured Oscillospiraceae bacterium
GCCTAAGCGAGGACGAGATACGCCGCAACCGCCTTCATTTCGGTCTGGTGTTCCAGAGCTTCAACCTTTTCCCGCAGTATACCGCGCTTGAAAACGTCGCTCTCGCGCCGAAGCTCCAAGCCAAATCGCGCCCGGACTACCGCGCGAATCGCCGAGAGATCAACACCGACATCAACGCGAAGGCGGAGGAGCTTTTGCGCCGTGTCGGTCTGGGTGACAAGCTCGGCTTCTACCCGCACCAACTGTCCGGCGGTCAGCAACAGCGCGTGGCGATCGCCCGCGCACTCGCGCTTACGCCCGAGGTGCTGTTCTTCGATGAGCCTACAAGCGCACTCGACCCGGAGCTGACCGGCGAGGTGCTGAACGTGATTCGCCGCCTTGCAAGCGAGAAGATGACCATGGTGGTCGTCACGCACGAGATGAGCTTTGCAAGAGCTGTGTCCGACCGAGTGCTGTTTATGGACGGCGGCTGTATCGCCGAGCAGGGTACTCCCGCCGAGGTCTTCGACAATCCCCGCGAGGAGCGCACCCGCCAATTTCTCAGTAGCTACTCCAAGGAAGTTTAATATGAAAAGCAAAACGCCGTCCGAAGCAGATTCGGACGGCGTTTTGTGCATTGGCTTTTGCTTTGGGATTAATCTATGGAAACGGCGGAGAGCATTCAGTCAAGCTCGGTCACGGAGTTGAGGATTTCGCCGGTGCGGGCGTCGATGATGTAATCATAATCCATGGTGAAGGTGTCAATGTCCACGTCATACCACGCGCCGTAGCGCGTTTTTTCAAACTCGGAGTCGATTTTCTTTATCTCCGTCATGGACAGACCCGAATCTGCAAATGCGATGTCCTCGGCAGCACGGCGACCGATGTACGTCGTGGTGTGGCGATAGATGAAGTAGCCGCCTACAGTCGCGCCTATAAGAACAATGACAAGAAGTATTATCAAAACGGTTTTGATAGCCTTTTTCATTTTCTTTTCTCCTCTCGATTTTCCCTTGATGAGCTAATGATAATGTGATATTTTAAGAAAAGTATTAGATTGGCGGACTGAAGCGAGGAAAGCACACGGTTCAAAAAGGGAAAAAGGCCGCCCCGACTTCATGAAAATGCTCGGAAATACACAAAGTATTCCCTGCGCTTTTCGTTTTGCCGGAACGGCTTTTTCATCTTTTTGAACTGCTTCGCATTTGAAAAATGAAACAAATGTTTGATTTATTTTTCAGACGTATGTTTCCTCGCTCCAGACCGCCAAAATACGCGCGGATTAAATGTTTTCTTAGGTTTTTATATTATAGTATCATAAAAAAGTGCCGGGAGATAATCAGAATGAGAATACTTGTGGTCGAGGATGAAAAGCATTTGAACCGTATTATTACCGAGGCAATGGTGGACGAGGGCTACAGCGTCGACAGCTGCTTTAACGGTGCGGATGCACTTGATTACGCAATGACCTCGGTGTATGACGTGATGATACTGGATATTATGCTTCCCAAGCTTGATGGGCTGGAGCTTGTTCGCCGACTCCGCCGCGACGGGAACAACACCCCCGTGCTCTTTCTCACCGCGCGTGACAGCGTGTCGGATCGAGTGGAGGGCTTGGAGAGCGGCGGGGACTATTACCTCACAAAGCCCTTCGATTTTCAAGAGCTTATCGCCGTGGTGCATGTGATGACACGCAAATACACCGGCAACCGCTCCAATGTTTACACCGTGGGCGATCTGACACTTGACGTGTCGGCGAGAACGGCTGTACGTGCGGGGAAGAACATAGAACTGACGCAGAAGGAGTTTTCCCTTCTGGAGTACATGGTGAGAAATCGTGGGGTGGTGCTGTCGCGAGAGATGATAGAGAACAACCTGTGGAATTACGACTACGAGGGCGGGACAAACGTGGTGGACGTTTACGTGGGGTATTTGCGAAAGAAGATGGACACCGGATTTGACAAGAAGCTCATACACACCGTGTGGGGTACGGGCTGGGTGCTGAGAGAGGAGTGAACGGGGCATGTCGGCAAAGCTGAGAGTGACGCTGTGGGTCACGGTGATGATGCTGCTACTGTCGGCAATGGTGCTGGTGTTTGTGCTGGTGATAAACGGCAACACCATCACGGACGACCCGGCAGGTCGGCTTGTCAGAGTCGTGCAGGACAACGTAAACGACTTTGAGTTTGACAGGGGAAATCTCGAATGGGATGACCTGACGCTATATAAGCGCGGCGTGTATTGCAACTTTTATAATGCCGACGGAAAGCTTTTGTACGGCGCACAGCCGGACACTTGGCGCACGGAGCTGCCGTTTGAGGCGAATGTACTGCGGACTGGCGAGAGTGCCGCGGGTGAGGTCTATGTTTTTGACATGCTGGTGGATATGGAGCTTACACAGCTTTGGGTGCGCGGCGAGGTCCTGGTCGATTCCGGTTCGGGCGTTATGCACACCATACTCATTCTCACCTGCTCCCTGCTTCCGGCACTGCTGGTGCTGTCGATAGGCGGCGGCTGGCTCATCGCATGGGGCGCGTTTCGACCGATGGAGGAGATAATCGACGCGGCAAACAATATTTCCGACGGCGATGACATGTCTCTTCGCGTCAACATGCGCCGCGGACCGAGCGAGATGCGGCGGCTTGCCGCGTCCTTTGACAAGATGCTTTCACGGCTTGAGCAGTCGTTTATATCCGAGCGGCAGTTCGCCTCCGACGCGTCGCACGAGCTGAGAACGCCCATAACCGTCATCCTCGCCGAGTGCGACCGCGCCAGACGCAAAAACAAGACCCGCGAGGAATTTTTGGGTTCTATCGCCGTCATTGAGGAGCAGGGACGTGGCATGGGCGAGCTTGTGCAGTCTCTTTTGAGCCTGACGCGTATGCAACAGGGAACGGATCGTTACCCTATGCGTAGGGCGGATTTGAGCGAGTTTGTGGAGTCGTGCTGTGGAGAGTTTGTGCCGCGAAATGCGAGGAGGATCACCTTGAACACCGAGATCGAGCCGGGGCTTGAAGCGGAGTATAACCACGCGCTTATGTCGCGCGTGGTGCATAACCTTTTGCAAAACGCCTATAAATACGGGCGTGACGGCGGCAATATCGGCGTGACACTGCGCCGTGAGGGGGCTGACGCTGTGCTTTGCGTGAGCGATGACGGCATAGGCATTGCCGAGGCGGATATGGACAGCATATGGCAACGCTTTTGGCAGGCGGACGCGTCACGCGGCGAGGACGGAGGAAGCGGTCTGGGGCTTGCGATGGTCAAGGAGATAACGGAGTTTCACGGCGGCTCGGTCGCCGTAAAAAGCGAGCTTGGACGCGGCAGTGTGTTCACAGTTACCCTCCCCGCACCACAGGACGGAGAGTAAATAACCCTTCACTTGGACAGCTTGCTTGCGTGTACGCGACTACGATATGCGAATATGTATGAAAAGGCCGCCACTCATCGGAGTGGCGGCTTTTTTAATCCCATGTATGAACTGAGAGAGACTTTGCCGGGGCTTTACTGCTCTTCGTCGAAGGCTACGGAGGCGAGAATGGCGGTTTTGCCCTCGGGGCGTTTTATTGCCATGCGGCATAGCTTGCCCTCGCGCTTGAGGTACACGGAAAGCTCCTCTCCCTCGCGGCACTGTGCCGAGTAATGCACTTCCATCGAGCGCACCGCGCCGGAATCAAGCACGGCGGCGGGGAAACAGTCAAGCAGGACGCGGACATATGCGACGTTATTCATGTGATGACCGAGGTCAATGTCGGTTGAACGCACGGTGTAATGACCGACGAGATCGCTCTCGTCAAAATCATCGGTAAAGCGGCACGGTGCGTCGGTGATACCCTGTCTTTCGGAAAAGACATAGTCCTCCGGAAAGCCCGCGGACGAGAACTGCATAAGCCGCCCTTCACTGCCGAGTATTGCCCAGAGCGTTCTGCCAATTGCGACGGTCTCGCCGTCGCGCTCGAGGGCATAGCTTCTGTAGCTGCGGTAGGCGCGGTCGTTGCACGGCTCGGGCCAAGTCACGCCGTCAAGCTCGTCCATAAGACTTGCGGGTGAGTAAAAGTCAATGCGGGTATGCACGGTCAGCCAAAACAGCCCCTTTGCCGCCATGGCGTTGCCGCCGACACCTATCTCCTCGGCGTGCTGAACCGCGAGACTCTGCAAGAGAGTGAACGCGCCGAGCGGGGTCATTTTTCCCGCCTGACCGCAACAGTCCGGAGAGAGAACAAAGGGCTGGGTAAATACGCTTTTCGGCATGGTGACATTGACCTCCGTTGAAATACTTCTCAATGCCATTATAACGCCGCTGTCAAGCCTGTGGACGATAAACCGCCCGGAAGAGTTCCGGACGGTTTTCGGTGGATATTTGAGTGTCACCCCTGCGCGACCTGCTTGCGGCGCAGGCTGAGGTTGTCGGCGATCATGGCGATAAACTCGGAGTTTGTGGGCTTGCCCTTGATGTTTGAAACGGTGTAGCCGAAAAAGCGTTGGAGCGTTTCAATGTCGCCACGATCCCACGCGACCTCGATGGCGTGGCGTATGGCGCGTTCAACGCGCGAGGGCGTGGTGCTGAACTTGCGGGCAACCTCGGGGTACAGAACCTTGGTGACGGCGTTTATCATGTCCATGTCGTTTATGGTGAGAATTATTGCCTCGCGCAGATACTGATAGCCCTTTATATGTGCGGGTACGCCTATCTCGTGAATGATGTCCGTGACTACACCTTCGAGATTCGCGTCCTCCTGTGTGCGGCGAGAGGACGAGACCGCTCGGCAGTCAAACGCGGTGCCGGAAGATGCACGTGCCGTGCCGACGACCTGACGCATGCGCGTCAAGAGCGTGGCGGCATCACAGGGCTTGGTGATGAAGAAGTCCGCCCCGGCTTCAGAGCATGCCGAGACGACGTTATTGTTGATAAACCCGGAAAGCACAATGACGCTCGGCTTGCACCCGGTTTCCGAAATGCGCCGCAAAACCTCCAGCCCATCGAGCTTGGGCAAAACAAGCTCCAATAGCACAAGGTCGGGCTTGTACTCGGCAATGGCGGAAAGTGCCTGCGCTCCGTCGTGAGCCGTGGCAACAAGCTCCATGTCGTTCTCGGCGATCATCATTCGCTCGAGGTTCAAGCAAAATTCGTGGTTCGAGTCTGCTGCGAGAATGCGGATTTTGGTTTCCATAATTTTTTCCTCCCAAATGCGCGGTGCGGTATGCGCTGTATTAAAAAGCAGTTTTCACC
>CAZBYU010000108.1:0-5204 GCA_964496235.1 uncultured Oscillospiraceae bacterium
GCCTTGCCGAGGCAAAGGCTCTTGTCGAAGGCGTTCCCGCCAAGATCAAGGAAGCCGTTTCCAAGGAAGATGCCGAGGCTCTCAAGGCTCAGCTCGAGGCAGTCGGCGCAAAGGTCGAGCTCAAGTAAGTTCTACCTATCCGAATACAGCAATAAAACGCTCTTTCAATATGAAAGAGCGTTTTTTTATCCCCATTCACCTGTGATATATCCGCTTATACTCCTCGCTTTCGCCGCCGTCGAGAGCGGTGAGAATAAGCGGCGGCATCATTTTCAGCCCCGGCTTGCCGCCGCGCTTGCCCTCTATCAGCACAAGCGACGGCGCACTTTCCGCACGTGCCTGTACACAGCGTAGCCGTTTCGGCTCAATGCCGTGTGTACTCATTGTGCAAAATACCTCGCTAAGCCGCTCAGGGCGATGTACAAGCGAGAACCCGCCGCCTGTACGCAATAGCCATTGTGCCGCGACGCAGATATCCTCCAACGTGCATTCAAGCTCGCCTCGTGCGCCTGCGCGGGTGATATCCGCGCACTGCACACCGCTTTCACGCGGGAAATACGGCGGGTTTGCCGCGACCAGGTCGAATGACCCCGCCTTGAACAGCTCCTTTACGCGGCGAATGTCGCCGCATATCACGTCACTGCGCTCCGTCAGTCCGTTTGCCGCCATATTTTCGTGTGCAAGCTCGGCAGCATCCGGCACAAGCTCCACCCCGGTCATGTGTAGCTTCTCGCACCGCGTGAGCAATAACAGCATTATTGCCCCCGATGCACAGCCGAGATCGATCCCCCGCCGCGCACTGCCCGGGTTTATAAAGTCGGATAACAGTACACAGTCCGTGCCGAGCTTGAAATGCTCTGCCTGTGCAAATATCGGACCGCCCGACCATAATTCAACAAATTCCGCATTAGCCATAGATAACACTCCAATAGCCCGAATGAGAGTATAAGAACAGAGGGACGGTAAAAATACCGTCCCTCTGAACTTGCACTAATTACTCCTGAACGATAGCTTCAGCAGGGCACTGAGCCGCGCATGCGCCGCACTCCAGGCACTTGTCCTGGTCGATAACGTAGTGCAGATCACCCATGTCGATAGCCTCGGCAGGGCACTGAGCTGCACAAGAGCCGCAGGACAGGCACTCGTCGGTAATAACAAAAGCCATGGTGTTACCTCCGTATGTATTTTTGGAACGCGCCTCTATAGAGACGGAAACCTTTCCGCAGACTATTGTAACACATAAAATCAAAAAATCAATATCAAAAAACATACGAAAAAACCGAGTTGATACTATAATTTGCATCAAACCTGACGATAATATTTTGACCCGGACGCACTTTCGCCCTTATCGGCGCGGCGTTTCGGAGATAATTGAAGATATGTATGCAGGGCGTGGGTTGAAGCATACCCTGCCGAGGGGAGGCAAACAACAAATGAAAAGCAACAGCCGGTTCACACAGTGTGCGGAGCTTGCCATAGAAAACGCGCGTATCGCCGCAGGCTCACTCGGACATGGATTTGTCGGAACCGAGCATTTATTGCTCGGTATAATGATGGAAAGAGACGGTCTCGGCGCACGTATATTGTCAAAGCGCGGCGCGAGTGAGGCAGAGCTGAGAGCGATTGTCGCCGCGATGAACGGCACCGGCACACCCGGCATACCGGGTCAGGGGCTGACAGCCGGGGCAAGCCTTGCCATGCAAAAGGCGGCGGGAGAGGCGGACGCACTGCGCCGGGGCTTCATCGGCACAGAGCATATTCTCCTCGGCATACTCCGCCAGAGCGAATGCGGCGGAGTGCGTGTTCTTAAAGAGGCGGGCATGGATATAAACGATGTGTATACCGATATTATGGATGCTTTCGGCATGTCCTCCGGGCGCGGCAAGGCGCAGACCGGAGCGGTAAAAAGCACGGTTCGCCGTGCCGAGACGCGTGTACTAGACCAGTATAGCCGCGACATGACCGAGCTTGCCCGCACAGGGGCGATTGACCCCGTGATCGGGCGTGAGGACGAGATACTTCGCACCGTGCAGATTCTATCCCGCCGCACGAAGAACAACCCTGTTCTCGTCGGAGAACCCGGCGTCGGCAAAACCGCCGTGGCGGAGGGGCTTGCCATGCACGTGGCGCGGGGTGACGCACCGGCGGAGCTTGCCGGCAAGCGCATAGTCTCCCTCGATATCCCCGCCATGCTCGCGGGGACTAAATACCGCGGGGATTTTGAGGAGCGCGTAAAGGCGGTGCTTAAAGATGTCAAGCGTGCCGGCGATGTTATACTCTTTGTCGACGAGCTTCATACAATCATCGGCGCGGGCAGTGCCGAGGGCGCGATTGACGCGGCCAACATCCTCAAGCCGGCTCTCGGACGCGGCGAGGTGCAGGTCATCGGCGCAACAACTCCGGAGGAATACCGCCGCCATATCGAAAAAGATGCCGCGCTTGAACGCCGCTTTCAGCCCGTACGCATCGGCGAGCCGGATCGGGAGCATACCCTTGCCATGCTCTCCGGACTTCGTGACGCGCTGGAGGCTCACCATGGGATACGCATTTCCGATGACGCACTCACTGCCGCCTACGAGCTTTCCGTCCGCTATATAAATGACCGCTTCCTCCCCGACAAGGCGATTGACCTTCTGGACGAAGCTGCGGCGAGTGTGCATGTTGCGGCGCGTGCCGACTGTCTTGTCCGCGCCGCCGATGTTGCCGCCGTCGTTTCCCACTGGACGCAGATCCCGGTCACCGGGCTTGATAAGGACGAGACCGCCCGCCTTGTCGGCTTAGAGGAGGAGCTTAAAAACCGCGTCATCGGTCAGGATGAGGCGGTGTCCGCCGTGGCTCGCGCCATACGGCGCAGTCGCGTCGGCTTGAAAGACCCGGCTCGCCCGGTGGGGAGCTTTCTCTTCCTCGGTCCGACCGGCGTCGGCAAAACCGAGCTGTGCCGCGCACTTGCCGCCACGGTTTATGGCGATGAACGCGCCATGATCCGCCTTGACATGTCCGAGTATATGGAAAAGCACACCGTCAGCCGTCTCATCGGCTCGCCGCCGGGCTATGTCGGATATGAGGACGGCGGTCAGCTCACCGAAAAGGTGCGGCGCAAGCCGTGGTCGGTGGTGCTTTTCGACGAGATCGAAAAAGCGCACGAGGACGTGTGGAGCATTCTCCTGCAAATCATGGATGACGGACACCTCACCGACAGCACGGGACGGTGCGTTGATTTCAGCAACACCGTCATCGTAATGACCTCCAACGTCGGCGCAAAGGCGATAACCTCCGGTCGAACCCGCGTGGGCTTTTCCGATGGGCAGGGGAGCGGTGAGCGGGATATGCGCGAGTCCGTCATGGACGAGCTTAAATCCACCTTTCGCCCCGAGTTTTTGAACCGCATTGACGAGACGATAGTTTTCCACCGTTTGACGGAGGAGAATATGTACGCCATCACGCGCACTATGCTCTCCAATGTGGAAAAACGCTTTGAAAAGCTCGGTATGCATCTTGCGGTTTCTGAGGAGACAGCCCGCCACCTCGCCCGCACCGGACACAATGACGCATTCGGTGCGCGTCCCTTGCGCCGCACTGTCCGCCGTACCATAGAGGACGCGGCGGCAGAGCTTATGCTCGACGGTCGACTCAAACGCGGAGGAACGGTCTCCGCCGCGCTGACAAACGGCGAGGTGCATTTGAACGTAGCGGATTGAAAGAAGAATAAGGCAGAAATGAAATAATAAGGAATAAAAAATTCCTGCAAGCGTCTAAACTTGCAGGAATTTTTTAATATACAAAAATCTTTCCAAATCCGAAATGAGCTTGTTCATAGATAGAAGAGGAGTGCGCCGCCATGGGCGGCGCGGCGAGCGCGAGCGTGTATAATACCGCCGCACCGTGCAACCATTCTTATCAAAAACACGTCTATATAAGTATAAGCAACCCAAAAATACAGATAGGGAGGGACAACCATGCGAAAAATGCGAACGGCGGTGTGCTTTGCTCTGCTTGCCGCCATGTTGTTGGGGCTGTGCGCCTGCGGCGCAAGCCCGGCAGAGCTTACGCCGCAAACACCCGCACCCACGCCGACAGAGCCGCCTGAGCGTTACCACTATGTTATCGAGGAGATACCCACTCCGGATTGGGTCGTTTCCTTCGGGAAATGCGCGGTAGCCGGCGATAGCTTTGTTTTTACGGCGGAGACCGCGCAGGGCATGTCCGTTGTCAGCTTTGACACGCACACGGAAGAGTTCAAAAGGCACGATATAGACACAAGCATGCTTGCAAATCCGCATTATCTCCTAATATCCGCCACCGAAGATTCCGTGTGGCTGTACGGCTATGACTGCCTGACGGAGGTGGAGGAAATGCTGTGTATATGGGGTGAACCCATAAATAACGCCAACGGCTTTTTCCAACATATAAGCCTTGCCGACGGCAAGCAGACCGTGAATACGGCGTTTCGCACTGAGCTTTCCGCGCCGCCCACGTTCATCATAGCCCTCGATGCCGAACGCGCCCTCATCGGAAACCCCAAATGGGAGACGAGAACGTTCCTTATTGACAAGAATGCCAATACCGTCGCTACGCCCGAGCTTGGAATAAAGCAGGGCGAAACACAGGCGTGGGTAAATGATAAGCTCTATGTTGAAAGTGTTTACGGTCTTGCCCGGCTGAATGTCGACACTCTGACCTTTTCAAATATAATGCCGCTTTATCATAATAACCCCGTGGTGTATTCAAGCTCGCTCGGTCATCTTCTTATCACGCTGGATAGCACCATGTATGCCCTTGATGCGGACACTCGTGAAAAAACCGAGGTTCTCAACTGGGTGGAAGCCTCCGTAAGCCTTGACAGGCTCTACGGTCAAAAGGGCTTGGAGAATTCAAACGGTGACTATTATCATTTTACCGATCGTATTACAAAAATAACGCGCGTTCGATCTACCGATGTGTGTTTGCATTCAATTGATTTCCTGGACGAATGTTGAAAATAAACTATTGTTGAATTATAATTGAACAAGAGTTTAATACTCGCTATTATAATCTCCACAAGACTGTACATTCGGAGGCAATGTATGTTTAAGATACTTATTGCAGAGGACGATAACGAGCTGCGCCAACTTTTCAGCCATGTCCTTATAAAAAACGGCTATTCCGTCACCGGCGTGGACAACGGCGAACGCGCCCTTGCCGCCATGGACACAAGCTATTATGAC
>CAZBYU010000109.1:0-5187 GCA_964496235.1 uncultured Oscillospiraceae bacterium
TTTGCTATATTCATCTTTAACCTCCGTGTTTAGTCCCGGCGGTTTGACAAACCGCCTTGCTTGGATTATATCCTCACTCTACCGGAAATACCATTAAGAACGCTTTAAGATGTTTTTAAGAATATCCGTCTTATGATATATACAAATATTGACGCGGTGTAGTATAATAGAGAGCAACAAACGGTTCTATCAACAAAATCGGAGGATATACCGTGAATAATATACGTGCTGAAAACTACGTCCAAAGCCGAATAAGCTTATACATTGCGGCTTTTTTCCTGCCTGTGCTTATGTTTTTTGCCGTGTGTGCGTATCTGGGACTTTTGCCGTTCGGCACTCAGACCGCGCTCGATTTGGATCTGCCGAATCAGTATCTCTGCTATTTCGGATATTTGCCGAGCATTGCCGCCGGAGAGAATGACCTTGTTTACACTCTTTCAAAGACCCTCGGCGGGGATATGATAAGCATGCTGGCGTACTATTTCCTCAGTCCGCTGAACTTGGCGTTCCTGTTCACTTCGCTTGAAAAGCTACCGCTTGTTCTAACCTGCGTCATTGCCGCAAAGCTCGGACTATGCGGGTTGAGCTTCGCTGTTTGCACGTGCAAACACAGCACTGACAAGTCTGTGCTGATATTCTCTACCGCCCACGCTCTCATGTCATATAATATCACCTATGCTTCAAACCTCATGTGGCTTGACGCGGTGTATCTTTTGCCTGTCATTGTACTCGGCATGGAACGCATGATAGACGGGCGTTCCCCGCTTCTTTACTCGGTCGCTCTTGCCCTATGCCTTTTCATAAACTATTACACGGGCTATATGGTGTGTATTTTCTGCGTTCTGTGGTTTGCCTTTAGGCTTCTTGCCGCGGAAAAGGGGAGCGTGAATGTCACTCGCACACTATCGCACTTTGTCCTCTCCTCGCTTCTTGCCGGCGGTCTAGCCGCCGTTATCCTCGTGCCGACGTTTCTCTCGCTCTCCGGCACGAAAGCCTCTGTAAATTCAGACTGGACAAGCCTTGCCCTTGTCTATACTCCCAGAGACCTTGTCCGCAAGCTCTTTTCCTGCTCGGTCATGGCAAACGGAGAGAAAAACATTGCACCGAATATTTATTGCGGGATTCTTACGCTGGCGTTTTTGCCGCTGTATTTCTTCAACGGCAAGATATCCCGCCGCGAGCGGCTGGCGTCTGCGGGGCTTGTTGCAATTGTCCTTGTGAGCATGGGCTTGTGCGGCACGTATATAATCTGGCATGCGTTTGCTCTTCCTGCCGGCTTCCCTCAGCGGAGCGCGTTTGTGATCGGGTTTGTTCTATGCACTCTGGCATATCGCGCCTACTGCAATGTAGACGGCGTGGGAAAGAAGTGCCTTGCTGTGCTTTGCGCGGGTACGCTTCTTGTCGGTGTTTTCGGTGCGGTTTTCACGGCGTTTTTGTCCGATGTTAGCATGATTGTCGATGTCGCGCTCATTCTGCTTGCATTTATACTGTCGATTTGCGTAGGAAAGCGAGTTCCACGCCGCGTGGCGGCTCTCATTTTTGCCGCGATACAATTTGGAACACTCTTTGAAAACGCCGTCTTTCTTCGCCGGCACCCTCACAGCTCGTCCTTACCGCTTGACTATGAAACCTACCTTTCGGAGACCGCGCCTGTTGAGACCGCGGTTGAGGCAATCAAGGCATATGATACCGGAATTTACCGCGTTGCCGAGAGCAAGCACGGTGACACGTATGCATCTGCCGTCAACGCACCTATGAAATACGCTTATAACGGTGTTTCACACTTTGATTCCACGGAAAAGACCGAGGTCAAGCAGTTCATGGCGAATCTCGGCTATATATCCTATAAAAACTATTGGGCAAGCTATGGCTCAGGCTCTACTGTGGCGGCGGACAGCCTCTTGGGCATAGAATATGTTTATTCCGCTGCAGAAGAACACGCCGGCTATTCCCGCATGCCTGCCGACGGAGAGCTTAATATCTATAAAAATGTCTATGCCTTGCCACTTGCCTTCGTTGCCGACGCTGATGTTCTGACATCTGGCATGTTAAGTCCCAATGTGTTTGAAAATCAAAATTCGGCGTATTCCGCCGTCCTCGGTCATAGTGTGTCGATACTGAATCCCGTAACCGGTGCGGACGAATCCCTTGATAATCTCAGGGGGAATACATACAACGAAGTTGCCGTTTATGAAAGAGTGGATTATAATAACCCCTGCGCCCTTAATTATACGGTTACGCCAGCGACCGACGGCGTTGTGTATATCTACGCCGTATTTCCCGAGGATAATTCCACGGTCGAGTTTGAAACCGCCGACATCTACGTCAACGGTGAGCCGGTCGACACTCTCGGCGGCATATATGACCGCGGTGTAAAGTCTCTCGGTTACTTCAAGTCCGGTGAAAGCTTTGAGCTTTCACTTGTTCCTCGCGCAAACATTTATCTTATGCGCGATATGTATTTATACTCCGAGGACAGCGAGGTGTTGTCCGATGCGGTCGGAGAAATAAACGAGAGTGCGGATAAAGTAGCGTTTGAAAAGCTATCTTCATCTAAGCTCCGCTGGACAGGCATTGTCCGTGAAGATGACAAGCTTCTCATGCTCACTCTTCCCTATGAGAGCGCGTGGCAGGTGCTTGTCGACGGAGAGAAGACCGAGCTGAAGCCGGCACTTGGGGTGCTGTCTGCGGTGGAGCTTTCGTCAGGGGAGCATACCGTTGAGCTTCGATATATCCCCCACGGCTTGTATCTCGGTACTGCACTGACGCTTATCTCTCTGCTGGCACTTGTGTCCTGCTTGCTGTACAGACGTAGAAAAAAAGCCAAATCCAAATAGTATAGAGGTATAGAAATAATACGAGAGCGGGTATGTACCGCTCTCGTATTCATTGGTTTATTAATAATCACAAATTAATCACACATTAAACATAGTGTAGTCGAGAATTGCCAAAATAGTACGCGCGGAGAGCAAAACCGTCAGCATTGTAAGCCCCTTGCCGATGTCCTTTTTCAGCACGAGAGTGCGGCTGTTCGCCGCAGCGACGAGGAGCGGGATTATCGGCGTGAAATACCTACCCTGTACGCCGATGATGAGCTTGTCGCTCGTTTTTATCCAGGTCAAAAACATCGTCATCATAAAGGTGAGTACAACAAGGAGCGATATGCCTATCAGCGCGGTGCGGAAATGCTTCGGCATGGTCATCTCATTGCCCTCAACGTTCTGCGCCGATAACAGCAACAACAACACAAATGTCGGAACTATCCACGTCGGAAGCTCGAGATTGCAGGTACTCAGACTTTGTCCGACAGCCTGAGAGAACCAAGTTGCGAAGGATACGTTGAAGCTATTTTGGAACATGCCGAGCGCGTCGGACGGATTCGTGAGGAAAAAGCGAAGAGTGTACTGCTCGCCACCCTCTATGCCGTAGCTCGGTGGGGTGCTGGACAGAATCCGCACCAGAGACGGCACGGATATCGCCGCGAAGAACGCGACACATGCCGCCGCGAGAATCACAAAGCCCCCGCGCTTATTGAGCCGACCGGAAAACCGCTCATTCGGGACAAATAAAAAGAGCAATATGAACGCGGCGTATATTCCTTTTGCCGGGGTGAGCAGTGCGGCAGTGACGACAGTGAGAATAAATGTGCGAAAATACATTTTGCCGTCGGATGGGGCGGAAAGGGGAGAGTGTGAAGTCTTTTCGCCGAAAATAAGCCGCAGAAGACAAGCGAACAGGACAAGGCACAGCGCGTTGATAAAATTGTCATAGGACAGTGACGCCGCCTGTTGAAGAGTCATCGGCATCAGCGAACACATACCGAGCATGAGCTTGAAGCGCGGCGCGATACGAAGCGCGAGGTAAACACAGCCAACATAGAAAAGAAGATTGAAAAATCGACCCAGCATCAACGCCGTTACGCTGTTGAAGTGGAAAAGCTGTGCTATTGCGTAGCCGATTATCTGCGGAATGTATTCTGCGGCGTATGTCAGTGTCCACATACCGCCCATAACGTCCACATACAGGTTCACACCGCTTTGCGATTTGTCGAACAGCTCTCGAATTATTCGCAGATACCCGGTACACACGTTCTTTTGGCTGGTAAAGCCGTGAAAATCCGCAAGAGACGCGTCAAGCCCTGCGAGGAAAAGCTTTCCGGTCAACTCTGTGATCGCCTGAAAGTGCGTTATCTCGTCCGGAACGGACAGCGGCGTGATCGTGAACATGTATAAAAAACCGAACGAAAACGCGAGAAGCGGGAAAAGCAACTCGTATTTGAGCGTGTGGTTTATAAGATACAGTGCCGCGCCGAACACACACGCACTCAACAGCACCACGAGTACGGTTTGATAATCGTATAACAGCCCGGCTTCTTCAATCGAAAAACCCAGATTGAAGCGAAAAAGCATAAGCTTGCCCGAGCGCATAACCATTCGCGCGGCGAAATACACCGCCGTGGATACCGCGAAGGCTATGAGCAGAGCAAAGCTTTTCTTTCGAGTTGTTGTGTTTTTCAGCTTTTCAAGCACAATAAATCACCGGACTTAACACCATTTTATACAATTATACCACCTTCTTGGGGAATAATCAATTCTTCCCTGTAATTATCTGAAGATTTTTGTTGAAAAATAGTATTACAGATGCTATCATGTGTCCGAAAAGAAAACGGAGGACTTATAATGAAGCTGAATGTCAAGCACTTTTCGGAGCTGACCACGCAGGAGCTGTATGAAATATTCAAGCTACGCGTGTCGGTGTTTGTGGTGGAGCAAAAGTGCTATTATCAAGAGGTTGATGAGCATGATGCCGCGGCATATCATGTGTGGCTGAGTGATGAGGACGGGATAGAGGCATACTTGCGTGTCCTGCCCGCAGGGGAGACCTTTGACGAGGTGTCGATGGGTCGTGTTATCGCCGTTAAACGCCGTATGGGTCTCGGCACGGAGATCGTCCGTGCCGGTATAGAGACTGCGCGGGAAAAGCTAGGTGCGACCGAGATAAAGATCGAGGCGCAGACCTATGCCCGCAAGCTTTACGAAAACCTCGGCTTTGCGAAGTCGGGTGAAGAGTTCTTGGAGGACGGCATACCCCATATCCCCATGCTTCGTCGCGAGGGCTGAGCAAAAGCACGATATTAACAATAAAAGAATATATTAATACCGAGGTGTTTTACACCTCGGTATTTTC
>CAZBYU010000110.1:0-5101 GCA_964496235.1 uncultured Oscillospiraceae bacterium
TTCTATCACAGCGTTATCCAGACAGTTTCCTTTCCGGCTCATGCTCTGCAAAATCCCTTTCTTCCGGAGCATCTGACGGTACTGCTTGTGCTGGTATTGCCATCCCTGGTCAGAATGAAGGATAAGCCCGGTTCCGTCCGGTATCTTCTCAAAAGCCTGATCCAGCATGGTCGTTACCATGCTCAGTACCGGACGATCCGAGATCGTATAACTAACCAGATCGCTGCTACACAGATCGAGAATAGGTGAAAGATAGAGTTTCTTTCCGAACAAACTGAACTCTGTTACATCCGTCACCCACTTCTGGTTCGGCTTTTCGGCATGGAAGTCCCGGTTTAACAGATTTGGCGCGACTTTGCCGACTTCACCCTTGTAAGAACGATATTTCTTCTTTCTGACACGACAAACCAGACCCAGTTCCTTCAGGAGCCGCCGGACAGTCTTGTGGTTCAGAAGAAAATTGCGCTTATAAAGTTCTATTGTCATGCGGCGATAGCCGTATATCCACCTCCAGTGGCCGCATAAAAATGGCGATCGAATAAGCGAGGAGCAAGTGAAGAAAAAACTCGTAGAACAAGTGCGGGAATTGAGTACAGAAATTGAGTCCGAGAATTGAGTGCGAGAATTTTATGGAAATCGCGGCATGAAGACTCCCGCCACAACCGGAGCTTGCCAAACCGCATCTAAAAGCCGGAACTGCGAGGCAGTTCCGGCTTTTTGTTATTCTTTCGTTTCTTAGTTATTCTTTCACTTTGGCTATTCTTTCACTTCGGCTATTCTTTCACTTCGGCTATTCTTTCACTTCGGCTATTCTTTCACTTCGGTTGTTCTTTCACTTCGGCTATTCTTTCACTTCGGTTGTTCTTTCACTTGTCGGTATTTCTTGCACGGACGAGTTCTATAGCCTCTTTGCCGGTGATGTGTTCGGGAGTGATCTCCACAACACACAGTGCGTCCCACTCGTGACGGATCTCGTTATCCACCTTGTCCTTGTCCGGGTAGAAGCGTGTGCCGAACTTTTGCGCCGCGGCAAGCTTTTCATCGTCATCTTCCAGTATACGCGCACGACCGAACACCGTCACGCTTCTGAAATACGTCGTCAGCTTCTCCGCAACAAGCTCATCATGCTGAACAACGCAGAGAGAGACCTTGTCATTGCGGTGTATCGCGTCTATCTTATGCCCGTTCTTCGCGCAGTGGAAGTACAGCTTACCGTCGACAAAGGCATAGTTGATAGGTACGACGTAGGGGTAATCGTCATCTCCGGAGAGGGCGAGCATAGCGGTACGCGCCTCGCGCAATATTCTCTCACTTTCCTCTTGGACCAGAAGCTGCTTTTTCCTCCGCATTTCTCTGAACATATTTATCTCTCCTCACTGTTAAGATTAAATATGCCGCATTATTCCCTCATGCGAGGTTGCCGGTGGCGTACATCGCCGCGGTAAGCGCGACGATGGGCGCGGTTTCGCAACGGAGTATGCGCTCACCCATGGAGCAAATATGCAGACCGACAATCTTGGCAAGCTCCACCTCAAACGGGGCAAACCCGCCCTCGGGTCCTGTGATTATAGCGGCTGTGGCAACGGATTTGTTCGCCTCGAGCACGGTGTTGAGTGCTTCACGCTCCCCCGCCTCGTACATGAAAAGACCCACGTCCTTTTTCACCGCGACGTCAAACGCCTCTGCAAGCTCCCCCGCCCAGCCGACATGTGGGATTATGCCACGACCGGACTGCTTTGCCGCCTCCTCGGCGATCCTCTGCCAGCGTTCAAGCTTTTTCTCCTCGTTACCGAGCTTGGCAATGCAACGCGATGAGGCAAAAAACAAGATCTCGTTTGCCCCCGCCTCAACACATTTTTGAATGATATAATCCGTTTTGTCTCCCTTGGGCAAGGCGCACAGCACCGTGACCTTGACACTCGGCTCTGCCGGGCAACGCACGACCTCGATCACCTCGGCCTCAACCTGCTCCTTGTCCGCCTTGACAAGGCGGCATTTATAGTCCGTTCCCGCGCCGTCGCAGATTATCATATCCTCACCCGGACGCATACGCAAAACATGCACATGCTCGGCATCCTTGCCGCGCATGATCGCCATGCCGCCTAGTATATTCGTTCCCGCCATAAAGAATCTGGGCATATATTTTCCCTCCGAAATCGGATTTTTGCATACTACTATGGGTTTATTATCTCACAGTTTTCACCGCTTTTCAAGTCCCGGCATACAATAAGCCGACGGAAGTTTTCCGCTACGCGACAAACTGCGTCATCATATCAATTGGAGCGAACAGCCGTGACGAATGACTTCTTGAAAGAGCTGAAAGGCTTTAACGAGGTATGGAGGCGAGTGCAACAAAGTCGAGGGCTTGTACCCGACAAGCTCACACTCATGCCGCGCAAGGCACAGAAAAGTGCCGCAGTGCGCTTTACAAAGCCCGAACAGCACAAGCATTAACTCAAAAATGCTCACGCCGGGTCGGATTTTTCTTGACCCGGCGTGATTTTGTAATATAATAAAACAAACGATATTTGAGGAGTTGTATACTTCATGCCCACTACCTGGAGCAGATCCCCGGAGGATTTTCACAAAATATATTCCGCAAACACCGACGCTTTCTACCGTCTCGGAAGCTACACCCTCGCCCCGGAGCTTGACAGCTTCATGACCTCATGCGCTCTGGCACTGTGGAGCCGCGGCGGCGGACTGACCCAGCGTCACGCAGACCTCGCAAACGAGCTGTATTCCCGCAATCAGCCCAAGCCCACATGGATGCTTTGGGGGCTGACAAGCTCGGTATGTTCAAGCGACGAGTTTATGCCGCCGCTCTTTTTCTGGTCACTCGCCGAGGACGATACCAAGCGCGACACACAGACCTCTCGAACCTTCATCCGCATGTTCACGAACATCATGCTCTATCTTGCGGCGGCGGACGACGAGGTGTCTGTGAAAGAGGCAGAGTACATAACCGAGGGAATTGACCGCCTCACCGCAATCTGCGACGCAAGCGGAGTAAAGCGCGGGCAGGAGGGGCTTAACCCACTCGACTATGTCACGAGCAGTGACGCAGGCTTCCGCGAAAAGCACAGCGCGGAGGTCGGATCCGCCGCCATGTCTGGCGCGGGAAAGACCGACACTGCCGCTAACGCAAACAGCGAGGGTCAGGTCGAGGAGAAGCCGAGCTTCGACGAGCTTATGGCTCAGCTTGAAGCCCTTGTCGGTCTCGAGGACGTTAAAAAGGACGTTAAGAACCTCATCAACCTCGTCAAGGTGAGAAAGCTACGCGAGCAAAACGATCTGCCCGTGCCGCCCATGAGTTTACACATGGTGTTCCTCGGCAACCCCGGCACAGGCAAAACCACCGTGGCACGTCTGATAAGCTCGCTGTACGCGTCGATAGGCGTGCTGAGCAAGGGTCAGCTGGTGGAGGTGGATCGTTCCGGGCTTGTGGCAGGCTACGTGGGTCAGACCGCACTGAAAACGCAGGAGGTCATTAAATCCGCGCTCGGCGGGGTGCTGTTTATCGACGAGGCGTATTCGCTATCCTCCGGCGGTGACAACGACTTCGGTCGTGAGGCGATAGAGACAATACTGAAGGCGATGGAGGATCACCGCGATGACCTTATCGTCGTCGTGGCAGGCTACACCGAGCCTATGGAGGGCTTCATGAACTCCAACCCCGGGCTTGAATCGCGCTTTAACAAACGCTTTTTCTTCCCCGACTATAACGGCGAACAGCTGATGGCAATTTTCCGCTCACAGTGCAAGAAGAACAGCTACACCCTCACTCCCGATGCGGAGAGTGCGGCACTTGAAATGTTCAACGAACTCTACGAAAGCCGTGATGAAAACTTCGGCAACGGACGCGATGTACGCAACCGCTTTGAGGATATGATAATCCGCCAATCCAACCGCGTGGCGGCGATGGAAGCCCCAACAAAGGACGACTTGACCGCGATATTACCGCAGGATCTGCGCGATGAAGAGCCGGAGGGCGAAACGGAAAGCAAAAAGGAACAAGACGTATAACGCACAAACTGCGAGCCGAGAAATCTCGGCTCGCAGTCATACTTTGCGGCTATACGGCATCTACAGCATCATTTTCGCCCTTGCGGGTTTTTCCTCGCAATAGGCTATGGTGACGGTTGCGCCCGGCGTGGGAGCAGGTGTTCCGGCGGAGAGCCACTCGCGCTTTGTGTACTCTCTGCCGTGAACCGTATATTTCACAGTCACAACGTGCGGATACTGTGCGCCGTCACCACCGACTACACGCACGGCTTTTGAGTTCACCTTGAGCCACCACTGCCGCGACACGCGCGTCACGGCTCCAACGGTTTTCCCTTCCATGCTTTGCTCCCTTCTCATCACTCCACCAGCGCGTTCGCGCGGCGGAGAACATTCTTTATCCTTTCGGCGTAGCGGCGTGTCTCCTCATCGGCGGCATCGTCCGGCATGATAACGCGATATCGCGTCCCCTCATGAGGCAAGCCCGTGAGGATATCCCACAGTGCGTCGAGATTCTCCCCATACCAGCTCTGCCACGCCATCTTGCGCCTAAGCTCGGCATAGAGCGACGCGCGATCACGGCATGGTGCAAAATCAAGCGTCACAGTGGCGGTAAGCGCGGTAAAAAGCCCACTGCACCCGGCGTGGATATCTTCCCACGCGCGGTCAAAGTCGCGGGTATACCACGGGTCATCTATCGCCTCGCCGACACGCCCGGCGTAGTCGAGCAGATTATGAAGCTTATGCTCATCATCGGGGGCGAAGAAGCGTGCAAGGACGCGTCTGTTTTCTTCGTCCATGCTGATAAGCAGGTCATAATGCTCATAATCGCTCTTTCTTATCTGACGTGCACGGTGGGCAGAGCAGTCAATGCCGTGTGCGGCAAGCACACGGCGCGACGGCGGGTAAACGCCGTTACCCAGCTCCTCCGTACTCGTCGCGGCAGATGCGATTTCAAACTCGCTTTCCATATGTGCGTCCTCGACCAGCTTTTTCATGATGTATTCCGCTGTCGGACTGCGGCAGATGTTGCCATGGCAGATAAAAAGTATCTTAATCATATTTCAAGTGCCTCCTAAAATGCTATGTTTTGCTCTGA
>CAZBYU010000111.1:0-5078 GCA_964496235.1 uncultured Oscillospiraceae bacterium
TTTTTCCAAAAGTACATCATTCAGGGCGTTACGTCGGGCGCAGTCAAGGGCTGATATCTGCCCTCGTCTGCGAAATCAAATCTACTTAACCCGCGGAGCGTCACCGTATAAACGGTCTGACGCTCCGCCTTTTTTACAGGAGGCAATATTATGCAGGAATATAAAATCCCTTGGGGTCAATGGTATGAGCAGTCGACCCGCACACTCACCTTCCCGGACGATTGGGACGTGCGCTATTGCGCCATGCCGAGTGCAGACACGCTGAGTGCCGAGAAGCTTGAAGCAAAGATAGACACTCCCATCGGCACCGAGCGTTTGGAGAAGCTCGCCGAGGGCAAAAAGAGTGCGTGTATCATCATCGACGATATCTCCCGTCCCACACAGGGCGCGGTCTTACTGCCGATAATCATAAAAAAGCTTGTCGCGGCTGGAATGGAGTATTCACAGATAAAGGTTCTCATCGCCCTCGGCGGACACAGACCCATGACCAAGCAGGAGATGGAGATAAAGGTCGGTAAATGGGTGACGGAGCATGTACAGGTGTTAAATCACTCTCCCTTTGCCGCCGACCTCATCACCGTGCCTGATGATAAGCAGGTAATCAAGGTCAACCGCCACTATATGGAGGCAGAGCTGAAAATCGCAGTGGGGTGCATCGTGCCGCATACGCTGGCGGGCTTTTCCGGCGGCGCAAAGGCGGTAATTCCCGGCATCGGCGGCATAGAGACTCTACACAGCAACCACACTCTCGTCTTTGCCGGCAAGGACACAGGCATGTCCTTCAAAACCAGTACCTGCAACCCCGACAACCCCATGCGCCGAAACATGGAGGAGATAGTCGGCAAGGCGGGGCTTGATTTCATCGTCAACGTCGTGCTTAACGACAAAATGCTCCCCGCCGACGTGTTTGCCGGACACTTCATAAAGGCGCATCGCGCCGCCTGCAAGCGATCTATGGAGTGCCTGAAGACCCCGCTTGTGGAAAACGCGGATATCAACATCTGCTCGGCATACCCCAAAGACACGGAGTATTCCCAGATAGGTACATGCTTTGCCGCGATGGGGCATTATAAGGAACGCTGTGTTGCCGAGGGCGGAACGATAGTCGCCATGACGGCGGCAAGCGAGGGACCGGGCTTTCACTCGCTGTTCGGTCCGGGAATGAGCCTTTTCTCCCCGCATGATGACAATATCCCCCCGCTCGAGCTTCACGGCACGGAGACGATAATCTACTCCGACGGTGTGAGCGAGGTGGACGTGCGCCAGTTTTACACCGGCAAAGTACCCGACATGTACGACAGCTGGGACGCGGTATTGACCCGCCTGGAGAAAAAGTTTGCCGGGAAGAAGCCGGTAGTTGCGATATACCCGATGGCGGCGGTGCAGATAGGCTACATGGAGTGAGTAAGCGAGGATAAGCCAAGATGAAAGAATGCTATGACGTAATAATCATCGGCGGGGGCGTTGTCGGCTCTGCCGTGGCAAGAGAGCTGAGCCGATACAAGCTCAAAATATGCGTGCTGGAAAAGGAGCTTGATGTATGCAACGGAGTCAGCGGACACAACACCGGGCTTTTGCACTCCGGCATACTCTACGCCACGGGGTCACTGCGCTGTGAATGCAGTATGGAGGGCAACGCGGAGTTTGACAGTGTGGCAAAGGAGCTTGACGTGCCGTTCAAACGCTGTGGCAAGCTCATAGTCGGCTTCGGCGAGGAGGAACGCGTCCGGCTGGAGGCTCTGTATCGCAGAGGGCTTGCAAACGGCGTCCCGGGCTTGAAGATGATAGAGCGCGACGAGATCAAGCGGCTCGAGCCGAACGCAGACGGCGACTTCGCCATATATGTGCCGAGCGCGGGTATATTAGACCCCTTTACCTACACCATCGCGCTGGCAGAAAACGCCGTCATGAACGGCGCGAGGTATGTTTTCGACAGCGAAGTCACGGCTATAGCCCGCAATGCCGACGGCAATTTCACCGTCACCGCTACATCGGGCTGCTATGAATCGCGCTGGGTAATAAACTGCGCGGGGCTGTACTCTTACAAGATTTCCGAAATGCTCGGCTTCGGAAAGTACGTTCCCGACAGAGTGAAGGGTCAGTATGAGATACTCGACAAGAAGACGGGGCAATATCTCTCCATGCCGGTCTACCCCACGCCGAATGAACAGGGTGAATTCGATGTACACGTCACGCCCACGGTCGACGGCAACATTCTCGTCGGTCCCACTATTGAAAATATCGGCGACGCGCCGGTAGATTACGACGCAACGCCGGAAATGATTGCACTTTTACAGCGCGACGGACGCAAAATGTTCTCGTATGTGCGCCGTGAATACTATATCCGCAACTATGCGGGCGTGTTCCCCATGCTCAAAAAAGCTGAAACCGGCGAGAGCGTAGAGTTTGTGATAGAAGACAGCGCGGAGATCCAGCATGCGGTCAACCTCGTGGCGATAATCTCCCCGGGCGTGACAAGCGCGTTGCCCATTGCGCGTCGCGTGGTAAAGCTGGTAAAGGCTCAGGAAGCTCTCTGCGAAAACCCGGACTTTAACCCCACACGCCGCGGCATGCCGCGCTTTTCGGAGCTTGACGATGACACAAGAGCGCGTCTCATCGCCGAAGACCCCGACTACGGCGAGATCTGTTGCCGCTGTGAATGTGTCAGCCGCGCGGAGGTCAAAAACGCAATACACAACATTCTCGGCGTGACCACCGTCTCCGGCATCAAATACCGCACCCGCGCCACCATGGGGCTGTGCCAGGGCGGCTACTGTGAAAGCCGCGTCACCGCGCTCATACAAGAGGAGCTTGGCATGAAAAAAGAGGACATACTGCTCAACAAGAAGGGCGCGTATCTCTTCACGGGGGAGGTAAAGTAAGGTGGAAAAACGCGACGTCGTTATAATAGGCGGCGGCTCGGCGGGGCTTGCCGCGGCGGTGAAGCTGAAAAAGAACGGAGTTCGGGATATTCTCATCATCGAGCGCGAGAAGCAGCCGGGCGGTGTCTTGCGCCAGTGCATACACGACGGCTTCGGTCTGACACGCTTCGGCGTGTCCAGAAGCGGTCCGGAGTACACCCAGCACTTCATAGACGAGGCGGAGAACGCGGGAATAGAGCTTTTGGCGAACGCGACTGTGTTCGGTTTGAGCCATGATCGTGTTGTGACCGTCAACACACGCGACGGACTACGCAAAATCCAGGCGAAGGCGGTCGTGTTGACCATGGGCTGTCGCGAACGGACTCGCGGCGCACTCGCCATACCCGGTACTCGTCCGGCAGGTGTATATAACGCGGGGGTGGCGCAAAGCTACGTCAACCTGTATAACACCATGGTCGGCAAAGAGGTCATCATCATGGGTTCGGGCGATATCGGCATGATAATGGCGCGTCGCCTCACTCTGGAGGGCGCACACGTCAAGGCAATGTTCGAGATCTTGCCCTACCCCAGCGGTCTGCCGCGCAATATAGAGCAGTGTCTGCATGATTATGATATCCCGCTGTATCTCAGCCGCTCGGTTGTGAAAATACACGGAGAGGATCGCATATGCGGCGTGACGGTGATGGACTATGACGAAAGTCTCAACCCAAAGCCCGGCACGGAGGAGTATATTCCCTGCGACACGCTCATCATGTCCGTCGGGCTTATCCCGGAAAACGAGCTTTCGCTGAAAGCGGGTGTCGCGCTCGATGCACGCACGAACGGCGCACTTGTCGACGAATTTTATCAGACGAGTGTGCCGGGGATATTCGCCGCAGGCAATGTACTGCATGTGCATGACCTTGTCGACTTCGTCTCTCTCGAGGCCGAGGCTCTGGCAGACAGCGTTTCCCGCTATGTTCTCGGCACCGCGCTTCCGGAGAGCAAAATCGAGATAACGGCAAACGCCCCCGTGAGCTACACCGTGCCTCAGCGCGTGAGCGGCGAGGCGGATTTTCGCATCTCCATGCGTGTGCGTCACCCGGTCGGTCGTTGCTCGGTGGAGCTTCGTCAGGGCGGTGAGCTTATCGCGGTCAAAAAGCTTCCCAAGGCGATCCCCGCCGAGATGATACAGCTTTATATCAAGGCGGAGGATATACATACAACGCAGAAAATCGAGGTGACGGTAAATGAAATCTGAACGCAGCTTCACCTGCATCATCTGTCCGAACGGTTGCACAATAACGGCGCAGTATGACGGCACTGAGGTTTTCTCCGTCAGCGGCAACCGCTGTAAGCGCGGCGAGGAGTACGTCCGACAGGAGCTTGTCGACCCCCGGCGTACAATATGCTCCACCGTTCGCATTGACGGCGCGGCTTTACCGCTGTGTTCGGTGCGGCTGTCAAAGCCAATTCCGAAAAAGGACATTTTCCGCGTCATGCAAGAGATAAACAAATGCCGCCTCACCTCGCCCGTTCATATAGGCGATGTGGTGATTCACAACGTCTGCGGTCTCGACAGCGACGTAATAGTGACAAAGAATCTGTGATATGTAATATACACAAAAACGGCGGAGTGATTATTCACTCCGCCGTTAATATATCCTCCCTACTCTCCGTCCGAACTCTCGTCCGGCTCCGGTGCATCATGTATTTCGCCATACCACATGTCGTAATTCCCTTCGCCGTCTGGCTTCGACGCTGCTTTGAAAATGGGTTCTAACAGCAACGACGCGGCAAAGCAGTATGCCCCCGGCAATAAAATCAACAGCGCACCGTTTGACCCTGCAAGCACCGCCACCGCCGCAAGCATCATCAACAGCAACAGCGTTCTTCCGAAGTGCTTTACGCCGATATACAGGCTGTATTTGAGTACATCTAGGTTATTATACGCAAAGCGCGAAAGCACCGGGTATACATACGGCACAAGCCATATATATAAAAGAACCAGCCCCAAGCACACGTACAGCATACCGCCGACCTCGCCTGTCTGACGCAGAGCGTTCAAATGCGGCAGAGCAAGCAGGGCGACCAGAGCCGTTGCGGCGAGAAAGCAGAGGTTGAATATAACGCCCTGCCAAAGGTTTTGCTTAAACGAGCGAAAAAACTCGCCCCACACCGTGCCGCGACCGCGCCTGACGACCTTGACGGTGCTGT
>CAZBYU010000112.1:0-5073 GCA_964496235.1 uncultured Oscillospiraceae bacterium
TCGGCATGATCCGCGACTTCATTCTCACCAAGGTTTACACCAAGAAGCTCGACAAGGAAGATGCCGAGCGCATCGCCGCGAGAAACGAGCGTGAGAAGGAGCTTGAAGCCAAGCGTCTCGAGACCGAGCGTCTCCGCGCCGAGGGCAAGACCGAGAAGAACGTCAACACCAGCAAGAAAAAGATGCAGGCGTTTGAAAAGCAGAAGAGTGACGAGCGCAAGGCCGCACTTGACCGTGCCGAGCGCGCCGCCCGCCGTGAGCGTCTCGGCATAAAGGAGAACGAGGTTCCCGCCTCTCAGGTCGGCAACCGCCGCTACGCCAGAGGTCGCGCCTACGTTCCCGACCGCTTCACCAACCCCGAAGCCGCCGAGGAGGCCACCATTCTCGCCGCCGCCGAGTCCGAACTCGCCCCCGCCATCGACGAGAGCATTCCCGATGATGTCGTCATCACCGCGGAAGACACCGCCGTTGTCGACGAAGTGCTTGACGAGACTGTTTTCGCCGACGAGGTCGAGACCGAGCTTGAAGCCGAGGCAGACGAGACCGAGACCGTCGAGGAGGCTGTCGCCGAAGACGGTGACAACGCCGACGAGACCAATGAAGAATAACTAGGAGAAAACTACACTATGATAAAAACTTTGGAAAAGTCCGGTCGCACCGAGGACGATGCGATTGTCGCGGCTCTCAAAGAGCTTGGGCTTGACCGCGACGACGTGTCTGTTGAGATCGTCACCCGCGCAAAATCCGGCTTTCTGGGCATCGGCGCGTCTCCTGCCGTAGTGCGTGTGAGCTATGAAGCTCCCGACGAAAAGCCCGCTCCCGCCGCACCCGCGAAGGTCAACACTCCCGCAAGCGCCGCCTCTGCCGCCGCTCCCGTCATTGACGAGTCTGCCGATTACGCCGCTATCCGTGCGTTTTTAACGGGGCTTCTCGACCGCATGGGCGTCAAGGCCGACATCGCCATCTCCCCCCGCGACAACGGCGGAATAAACGTTGAGCTTTCCGGCAACAGCATGGGCGCGATAATCGGTCGCCGTGGCGAAACTCTCGACGCCATTCAGCACCTGACCAATTACGTGGTCAACCGCGGCAGTGACACGCATCTGCACATCAGCGTCGACGCCGAGAACTACCGCGCAAAGCGCGAGGAATCCCTCACGCGCCTTGCCGAGAAGATGGCGGAGAAGGCCATCAAGTATAAGCGCAGTATGGCACTCGAGCCAATGAATTCTTACGAGCGTCATGTTATCCACACCGCACTGCAAAACTATGAGGGTGTCACCACCGGCTCCACCGGCGTTGAGCCAAACCGCCGCGTTGTCGTGTCCTATGTCAGGGGCGACGACCATCGTTCCTCCCGCTATGACCGCCGCCGTGACGCATCCTCCGGCTCTGCCCGCTCTGTCGAGCGTGCTTCCGCACCTGTTGCACAGTCCGCTCCCGCCGCCACCCCGACCACAGCGGGCAATGAAAACCGCTCCAACAAGCCCCAGAGCCGTGAGTGGGCATGACCCATCACCGCGATATCTCTCAGCTTCTGATTAAATACTTTATGTGCAGTGCACATCGGAGGACTTATCATGATTTTTGAAAATATAAGAGACGCTCTTGCCCAGCAGTTTGAAGCCGACCCCGATTCCATCACCATGGACACCAGCCTCATTGATGACCTCGGCGCGGACTCGCTTGACGTTGTCGAGCTTATCATGTCTCTCGAGGACACGTTCGGCATCAGCATAAACGACGAGGACGCGGCTCAGCTTACCACCGTACACAAGATAGTCGACTATCTTGAGAAGCTCAAGTAATCCCGGTATAAACAAACCCGGAGGAGAGGACAACACCGTCCTCTCCTCCTTAAAAACCTCACCCGCATTTTCATACGTTGCCAACCCACTTGTCTACGCGATCATCCCGCGTCGACCGTGTTTCCCGGAAAGGATGTGAACACTTTTCTGTATGATAAAAAAGCTTGCTTCAAGCCTGCGTGAATACAAAAGGCCCACTGTGATAACCTTTTTACTGATGATATTAGAGGTCTTCATCGAGGTTTTGATCCCGTTTATCACCGCAGAGCTTGTTAATATGATAAAAGCCGGTGCGGAGCTGTCCACCGTGGTCAAGATAGGTCTCGTTCTTGTCGTGATGAGCCTTATCTCGCTCTCTGCCGGCTCTCTCGGCGGCTTCACCTGCTCCAAGGCATCCGCCGGCTTTGCCAAGAACCTACGCCACGACATTTTTGCGCGTATACAGGGCTTCTCCTTTGAGAATATCGACCGGTTTTCCACCGCCTCCCTTGTCACGCGCCTTACCACCGACATTCAAAACGTGCAAATGGCGTTCATGATGCTCATTCGCACGGCGGTGCGCTCGCCGCTGATGTTCGTCTTCTCCATCGTAATGGCGTTTATAATGGGCGGCGCACTCGCCACTACCTTCGTCGTGGTTGTTCCGGTGCTTGCCTTCGGCATGATAATCATTGCGAAAAAGGCTCTCCCGGCGTTTCGCGCAGTCTTCAAGCGTTATGATAAGCTCAACGAGTCCATTGAGGAAAATGTACGTGCAATGCGTGTGGTAAAGGGATTTGCGCGAGAGGATTACGAAAAGGAGAAGTTCGCCCGCGCCTCGGGCAGTATCGCCAAGGACTTCACCTTTGCCGAACGCGTTGTCGCCCTGAACGGTCCGCTGATGCAGCTCTGCGTGTATTTCAACATGATCTTCATACTCTCTGTCGGCTCGCGCCTCATCGTCACCGGCGGCGGCAACGGCATTGATGTCGGTCAGATTTCCGCCATGCTCACCTACGGCATTCAGATACTCATGAGCCTCATGATGATCTCCATGATCTATGTCATGCTCACCATGTCCGCCGAGAGTGCATCGCGTATCTGCGAGGTATTGAACGAGGAAAGCACGCTCACCAACCCCGAAAACCCGGTTTACGACATTGCCGACGGCTCCGTCGACTTTGACGATGTTTCCTTCAAGTATTCTCTCAAGGCAGAAAAATACGCACTTTCCAACGTGAATCTCCACATTCCCTCCGGCGCGACCGTCGGCATTATCGGCGGCACAGGCTCTGCCAAGTCCACGCTTATCCAGCTTATCTCGCGTCTATACGACGTGACCGAGGGCAGTGTGAAGGTCGGCGGGCGCGATGTGCGTGAATACGACCTTGATTCACTGCGTTCGTCGGTGGCGGTCGTGCTTCAAAAGAACACGCTCTTCTCCGGCACGATAAAGGAAAACCTCCGTTGGGGCAACCCCGACGCGACGGACGAGCAGCTTGCGGAAGCTTGCAAGCTGGCACAGGCAGATGATTTTGTCCGCTCCTTCCCCGACGGGTACGACACATATATCGAGCAGGGCGGCACGAACGTGTCCGGCGGTCAGAAGCAACGTCTCTGCATTGCCCGCGCACTTTTGAAAAACCCCAAGATCCTCATACTCGATGACTCCACCAGTGCCGTCGACACGCATACCGACGCGCTTATCCGTCAGGGCTTCAAGTCCTTTATCCCCAGCACCACCAAGATCATCATCGCACAGCGCATAGCCTCTGTGCAGGAGGCAGATATGATAGTCGTTATGGATAACGGCTGTATCGTCGATGTCGGCAAGCATGATGAGCTTCTCCGGCGCAGTGAGATATACCGCGAGGTATACGAGCAGCAGACGAACGGAGGTGACGGCGATGAATAAAAAGAACATGCCCAAAACCGACTTCAAGGCTCTCGGACGCACGATAAAGAAGTTCTTCGGGTATTACCCCGTTCTCGCACCGCTGACCGTGTTGTGCATACTCTTCTCCTCTATAGTCAGCTCTATCCCCTCACTTTTCGTGCAGAATGTTCTCACCGTGGTGGAAAAATGGGTCACCTCGGGTGACTGGGCATCTGCCAAGGCGGAAATTATGCCCTATATCACGCTTCTGGCGTCTCTCTATATCGTCTCCATCATTCTGCTCGTCGTTTACAGGCAGCTCATGGCCATCATGACCCAGGGCTTTCTCGACAAGCTCCGCCGTGAGACCTTTGACGGCATGCAGGATCTGCCCATCAAGTATTTCGACACGCATAAGCACGGCGATATCATGAGCTATTACACCAATGATATCGACACTCTCCGTCAGCTTGTAAGTGAGGTTCTCCCCTCGCTTATCCAGTCGGGCGCAATAGTGCTGACTGTGTTTTCGATAATGCTCTACTTCTCCGTGTGGCTCACGCTGGTGCTTTTGCTCGGCGTTGTGGCAATGGTGTTCGTCGCAAAGCGCATAGGCGGCGGCTCGGCAAGGTTCTTCCTCGCCAACCAGACCGCCGTTGCCAAGGCAGAGGGCTTCGTGCAGGAGATGATGAACGGTCAAAAGGTCATCAAGGTGTTCTGCCATGAGGAGCAGAGCATTGAGGACTTTGACAAGATAAACGAGGAGCTTTACGAGGCGGGCTTCAAGGCACATGCCTACGCCAACTCCCTCGGTCCCATCATCGGCAACATCGGCAACGTCCTGTACGTTGTTATCGCGCTTGTGGGCGGTGTGCTTATGTTGCTCCATGTGCCGAACATCAGCCTTTCCGGTCTCGCGCTCGATGTCACCGTGCTTGTGCCGTTTTTGAACATGGCAAAGCAGTTCACCGGTAACGTCAATCAGCTCTCTCAGCAGATAAACTCCGTCGTCATGGCCGCCGCGGGGGCTCAGCGTCTCTTCTCTCTTGTCGATCAGCCCGCCGAGGCCGATGACGGCTACGTCACACTTGTCAACGCCGATATCGCCCCCGACGGCACTATCACCGAGACCGACAAGCGTACAGGTCACTGGGCGTGGCGTCATCCGCACGGTGACGGCACTCTCACCTATACCGAGCTTCGAGGTGACGTGCGTATGGTGGAGGTCGACTTCGCCTATGAAGAGGGCAAGGACGTGTTGCATGACGTGTCCGTGTACGCAGAGCCGGGTCAAAAGGTAGCCTTCGTCGGCGCGACCGGTGCGGGCAAAACCACCATCACCAACCTCATCAACCGCTTCTATGACATTGCCGACGGCAAGATCCGCTACGACGGCATCAACATCAACAA
>CAZBYU010000113.1:0-5065 GCA_964496235.1 uncultured Oscillospiraceae bacterium
TCCGTGCTGATGATGGTCTGCATTCTCGCAAGCTTTATGACCGTCGCGGCATATGCGGACAGCATTACCGCCAACGGTATTGTTGAAAGAGACAACAAAAAGCTGAATGAGGCTAATAATGCGGAGTTCCATCTGCAAGCGGCTTATACCGGCGTAGATACCAAGGAACTCTACTATATCTGCTGTGAAACAGACTCCGCTCTCGTTACCCTGGGTACGGCAAAGGCAGATTATCTCGGTTCCAATACGAATGACATTTATGTCAAGTGCGGCATGAACACCACGAGTAGCCCCGTAGAAGCACACGTTACCGTTTACCTTCTCCACAAGACGAACAACTCCAAAGTGGGTGAGCAGTCTGTGAAGCTTACCTTCCCCGCCACGGTTCCGGCTCCCGCTCCTGTTTCCGGCGCGGGCGCAATCACCGCCAGTGCGGAATCCGTCATGGTCGGCAAGACCCTTACTCTCGATGTCAATATGACCTCCGGCAATTTCAAGCTTTGGGAAGTCATCTCCAAGGACGGCAAGGGCAACGGCAACATTGACGTTCTGAAAAACCAGCACGTCACCTTCACTGCCACTTCCGCCGGCAAGGTTCAGATCAACGCGTATGACACCAACAACGACATCTTCGCCACCAAGGAGATCACCGTTACCGCTCCCCGCACTCTTGAGCTTTACTGTAACATCGCCCGCATAGACGACGGCGAGACCGCATGCTTTGCGGTTTCCAACGCTCAGAGCGGCGAGACCTTTACTTGGACCTACACCACCATTCCCGGCGGTCTTGAAATAGTCAAGAGTACCTCCACCAGCGGAGACCTCTTCTATGTCACCGGCGGCAAGGGCAACGGCAATGTCACCGTTACTGCCACCTCCGCCAACGGCGAGACCGGCTCTATCACCGTTCCCGTCAACTCCATGGGCTATGGCGACGCAACTCTCTCTCCCACCAATGTCAACTGGGCAAAGGGTCAGGGCAACCTCACCTTCACTGTCACTCCGCTTCTTTACAGCGCGTACATTGACGATGTCTGCTTCACCGGCAGTGGCAACACCTCTAAGTACAGCTACGTTTACAGCAGCAACAATCTCGTCATCAACTCCTCCTACCTTGCCACCCTTTCCGCGGGTCAGCACGTTCTGAGAGTAGACACAGTTGATGTCAACGGCAACAACGCCGGCACTCAGTATGCTTACATAACCGTCAGCGGTACTGCCTCTGCGGCATACGGCGACAACGCCCACGTCCGCGGCACGACCTCCGACCTGTACTTCACTGCCAACAGCGCGATCAGCTCTGTCACCATCAGCGGTACTACCATCGACCCGGCTAACTACACTCTTTCCAATAACGGCAAGACCATCACTCTCAAGGCCAACTTCCTCAATCTGCTCAACTACGGCAGCTACACCATGAAGCTCGGCAACTCCAACGGCGGCACAGAGACCGCGACCTTCCGCGTCGTCACCGCCAACTACGCCCCCGCAACGGGTGATGAGAGCAACCTTGCCATCTGGATCGCCGTCATGGTCATCTCCGGCGTAGGCGCGATCGCCCTCATTCCTCGCAGAAAGAAAGAGATGTAATCACCTCTGCCTCTACAAGGCAGGAAACAAAATGATAAACGCGCTGCCACTAGGCAGCGCGTTTTGTCGCAGAATAAGAGAGTATAGTATGGACATATTATATCACGACAATTCGATCGCCGTATGTATCAAGCCCCCTCGCGTGCTTAGCACCGATGAGTCCGGCGGAATGCCCGAGCTTGTCCGCACAGCACTCGGCGGTGAGGCTCGCACGGTACACCGCCTTGACAGAGCGGTTGGCGGGCTGATGGTGCTTGCGCGTTCGGCATCTGCCGCAAGCGAGCTTTCTCGTCAGGTGCGTGACGGAGAGCTTGATAAGGAATACCTCGCCGTTGTACACGGCAAAACGGACGCGAAAGCCGAGCTTTTTGACCTCCTCTGGCGTGATAAGGCACGTAAGATGACCTTTGTGGTCAAAGAGGTGGGGAAGGGTGTGCAGGAGGCAAGGCTTGAATACACCACGCTTGGCGACAGCACCGACATGAGCCTTCTGCGGGTTCACCTCATCACCGGGCGCACCCATCAAATTCGCTGTCAGCTTGCATCGCGTGAACACCCGCTTGTTGGTGACAGAAAGTACGGCACACTCACCGACGGTGAGTGCGACATCGCCCTCTGGTCGCATAGCCTATCCTTTACTCACCCCGAGACCCATGAGCGGGTTGAGTTCAAGGCTGTGCCGCCAGCAACATGGCCGTGGAGTGAGTTTCCCGATGTTGACCGCATAAGTTAATAAAAAGACAAAAAACCGTCTATAATCCGGTTGCAAACAATGCGCGAATGCGATATACTTTGTTTGAATATTTGAAGGGATTAACTAAATATTGACATGGTAATATTGAAATACATTGTTGTACTTGTCTGTGCATATTTCCTCGGTTCGGTCAGCGTGTCCATTTTTGTCTCGAAAAACCTGATGAAAGCGGACGTTCGCTCACAGGGGAGCGGTAACGCGGGTGCGACAAATATGGCGCGTGTTTTCGGCTTACGTATGGGGCTTGTCACCTTAGCGGGTGACGCGCTGAAGGGCGCAGTCAGCATGCTTCTCGGCTATATTCTCCTCGGCGAGAACGGCACGTGCGCGGCGGGTGCGATCTGCCTTTTGGGTCATTGCTATCCTGCCTTGCACGAGTTTCGCGGTGGCAAAGGTGTCAGCGTGGGTGCAATGGTGTTCCTCATGGCGGATTGGCGTGTGCTGGTCGTTGCGGCGGTGTTTTTCGCGCTTGCCGCCGTTCTCAGCCGCAAGGTCTCTCTCGGTTCTTTAATGGCGGCTCTCTCCGGTGTTGCGGCGGCGGCATATTTCGCCCTGTCGGTGCCGCGTCTGTTGCTGTGCGCTTTTGCCATGGTTCTTGTCATTGTGCGGCATAGAGAGAATATAGTCCGTCTTTTCAAGGGGACTGAGCCTGATTTCAAGCTTGGCTCTGCAAGGTCAAATAATAGTGAAGCCGAAGAGCCGAATGCGTGATTTTCGGATATGTTTATTTATAAAAGGTTGTCTTTTCGGCAACCTTTTTTTCTAATCACCGCGCCTTTTATACTTTGCATACTCCGCGCTTTTTACACTTTTTTAACCATTCGCGTTTGGCGTATCGTATAATATGAATTTATGAATAATAGAAATAATAATAGGGGGCAGAATATATGAATAAACGCGCACTTGTAGTAGAGGACGATGTCAATATTGCCGAGCTTTTGCGCCTTTATTTGGGCAAGGACGGCTTTGATGTCATGATCGCGCCCGACGGCGGCAAGGCGAAGTCCACCTTTGACCTTTTCCAGCCGGACGTTGTGTTGCTTGACATTATGCTTCCCGTCAAAGACGGGTGGGAGGTTTGCCGTGAGATCCGCGAACGCTCCTCTACGCCGATTATAATGCTCACCGCCAAGGGTGAGACCGCCGACAAGGTCAACGGTCTTGAAATGGGCGCGGATGACTATGTCACAAAGCCCTTCGATGTCAAAGAGCTTATTGCGCGTGTCCACGCCGTCATGCGCCGCACCGATGCGGACGCTCCGGTCGACAAAAAGCTCTGCTTCGATAAGCTTGTCATAAATCTCGATTCGTATGAGCTTATAGTTGACGGCAAAAAGGTCGATACGCCGCCTAAAGAGATGGAGCTTTTGTATCACCTTGCAAGCTCTCCGAACCGCGTTTTCACCCGCAACCAGCTTCTTGACGAGGTTTGGGGCTTTGATTACTTCGGCGATTCCCGCACGGTCGACGTGCATATCAAGCGTCTGCGTGAAAAGCTGGAGGGTGTTTCCGAGGGCTGGAGTCTCAAAACCGTGTGGGGTGTCGGCTATAAGTTTGAGGTAGTCGAGTAAGGCGCGGTATGAAAAGCATATATCTGCGTAACTTTGTCGCTACGGCAACCATGGTGGCTGTGTGCTTTCTCATCGTGGCATTTTCCTTTGTCGGCATTGGGCGCAATTACCTCATCAATGAGTACCGCGAGGTCATGGTCGATTCCGCGCGTGAGGTTTCCCGCACTGCGGCGGCTATCGCGCAAAACAGCTCGCTGAAAAGCTGGGTTTTGAGCATGACCCTCTCCTCGGTCTCCAATTCCACAGGCAACCATGTTTTCATTGCCGACGCTTCCGGTGTTATTGTTACATGCTCCGACAGCACACCGGTGTGTGAACACATGGGTGTCAAGCTCACCGATGACATTCTTCATCAGCTCGACACAGCAGGGATAGTCAATCAAATCACCAACCTCGGCGGGCTTTACGAAAGCAACCGCTATGTCGTCGCCCAGCCAATCATCGTTGCCGGCACTGCCTCAACCCTCGGCTATGTCTTTGTCACGAATAATATTGACAATATGCTCGGCGCATGGTCGACGTTCTTGGAGGTCGCCGCATTCGTCACCATCGCGGTGTTTATGGCGGCTTTGAGCATCTCGCTTTTTTACTCCAAGCGCATGGCGCGACCTCTTGATGAAATTGCCGCCGCCTCGCGTAAGTTTGCACGCGGCGATTTCTCCGTGCGTGTAAAGCAGATCGAAGACCCTACCGACGAAATGGGTGCGCTTATCGAGTCGTTTAACAAAATGGCGGATTCGCTGGAGGTTGCCGAGGAGCGGCGCAGTGAGTTCATCGCCAATATCTCGCATGAGCTTCGTACACCCATGACCACGATCGCCGGCTTTGCCGACGGTATATTGGACGGCACTATACCCCAAGAGGACGAGGAAAAGTATCTCCGCTCCATTCGAGAAGAGACTCGTCGTCTATCTCGTCTCGTGCGTGATATGCTTGACGTATCTCAGATGAAGGCACGTGCGGCGGACGAGAGCAAGCGCGTCGTGTTTGATTTGACGGAGCTTGTTTTGCAAACCCTTCTCAGCTTTGAACGCCGCGCCACGCAGAAAAATCTCGACGTTGACCCGCAACTGCCGGATAATCACATCATGGTCTGCGCGGATAAGGACGCGATAACACAGGTGATATATAATCTCCTCGACAACGCCGT
>CAZBYU010000114.1:0-5046 GCA_964496235.1 uncultured Oscillospiraceae bacterium
GCTTCGAGAAACAAAATCAAGGCCGCAGCGGAGCGCGGCGATGCCAAAGCAAAAAAAGTGCTCTTCGTAATGGACAATTTCGACAGAGCAATCAGCACAATTCTTATAGGAACTAATATCGTGCATATCTCTATCGCCACAATAGTCACCGTGCAGGTGACGAAGCTGTGGGGCTTGAGCTGGGTCACACTGAGTACGGTGGTGACAACTATCCTCGTGTTCTTCGCAGGAGAGATGTTGCCGAAGAGCGTGGCAAAGAAGTACCCGGAGCGTTTTGCAAAGCTATGCGCCGGCGGACTTATCTTCTTCATGAAGCTGTTCGGTCCGTTTTCCAAGCTCCTGACCGCGATAGGTCAGGCGGCGGCGCGGCTGACGCAGGGAGACGGCGAGGTCGAAGCCTCCGTGACCGAGGACGAGATATACGATATTATTGAGGACATGACCGAAGACGGTACACTCGACGAGGAGCAGGGAGAGCTTATTTCCTCCGCACTGCAATTCGGTGATGTTACTGTCGAGAGCGTGTTGACACCGAGGGTGGACGTGGCCGCCGTGGACATCTCCAGCAGTCACGAGGACATTCTTGCCTACATCAAGGATCAGCCGCACAGCCGTCTGCCTGTTTATGAGGGCAGTATAGACAACATCGTCGGCATACTCCAGATACGCAAGTTTATAAAGTCGTACCTCCGTCAGGGCAATGACCTTGATATCCGCCCACTGTTGGACGAGGCATATTTTGTCCACCACAGCACAAACATTGATGAGCTTTTGCCGCTCATGTCTCACCGCAAGCTGAGTATGGCGATCGTAACCGATAACTACGGCGGCACACTGGGCATAGTCACGATGGAAGACATGCTTGAGGAGCTTGTAGGTGAGATATGGGACGAAGAGGACGTAGTGGAAGAGCCTATCGTCAAGCAGGGTGACGGAAGCTACCTTGTCGATGCCGACGAGAGCGTCTGCGACGTGCTGGAGCTTATCGGCGTTGACCCGGGCGAGGACGAAGACGAGCTTATAAACACCCTCATGGGCGAATGGGCATATGAGCAGTTCACTGCTATCCCCAAGACCGATGACAGCTTCGCCTACCGCTCGCTGACGGTGACAGTGTCCGAAATGCAACATAACCGTATCCTCAAGCTGAATGTCCGGCTCACCGAGGGTGCCGAGGGAGGTGCCGAGGCATGAGCATATACATAGTTTTACTCGGCATTGCAGTGTGCATATTCTTCTCGAACATGTGTTCCGCGTCCGAGATGGCTTTTTCCTCGTGCAACACGATGCGCCTTGAAAACGCCCGCGACGGTGGCGATAAACGCGCCAAGGTCGCCGTGACAATAACGGAACGCTTCGATGACGCGCTCTCTGCCATACTCATAATGAACAACCTCGCCAATATCGGCGCGTCGTCTCTCGGCTCGGTGGCGGTGATACTCCTGCTCGGTGACGGATACGCGTGGGTGGCAACACTGTGCGTGACGATACTGGTCATCATCTTCGGCGAAACCATGCCGAAGATAACAGCCAAGCAGAACGCAAACCGCTTCGCGCTGAAATACTCCTACCCGGTTCGCACGATGATGATAATCTTCTTCCCGCTGGTGCGCGTGGTGGTGTGGCTTATAAACCTCATCACGCTCGGCATGAAGGGCGAACGCGGGGACACGCCCGACGAGGCAGTAGAGGAGCTTCAGTCCATCATAGAGACTGCCGAGGACGAAGACGTTCTCGACGAGGATCAGTCGGAGCTTGTACAGGCCGCGATCGACTTTTCCGAAACCTCCGCATATGACGTGATGACCGCGCGAGTGGACGTGCAGGCAATTGACATCGACGATGACTGGGAAGATATACTTGAGCTTATCGAGAACGCACCCTTTACCCGCCTGCCGGTATATGAGGGCAGTATAGACAACGTGATCGGTATACTGTATCTCAACCATTTTCTCAAAGCACTCACTGACAATGACCGTGTCGAAATCCGCACTCTGCTGATGCCGCCGTGCTACGTGTACAAAACCATGAAGCTCCCGGCTGTGCTTGCTCAGCTTCGCAAAGCCAAACAGCACCTCGCCGTTGTCAGCGATGAATACGGCGGAACGCTGGGTGTCGTGAGCATGGAAGATGTTCTTGAGCAGATAGTCGGTGACATCTGGGACGAGAAGGATACTGTCGAGCAGGAGGTCGTACAGCACGACGAGTGCGAATACGAGCTGGACGGTGCGATGCTTATCTCCGACTTTCTCGAGCTTGTCAACATAAACGAAAACGACTTTGACGCGGAAAGCCGCACAGTCGGCGGCTGGACGCTTGAAATGTTCGGCGAGTTCCCCAAACCCGGTGACAGCTTCACCTTCCGCAATCTTGATGTAACGGTTCTTTCCATGGACGGACGGCGAGTTGAGCGCGTTCTGGTCAAGGTAACGCCCTCTGCGGAAGATGAAAAAGCAGAAGACTAAATACAAATGCATCTATAAAAACACCCCGAAAGCCGAGGCTTTTCGGGGTGTTTTTGTATTTATCTTATTACTAAACTCAGAATATTGCGACGACTGCACCGTCGTAGCTGTCGGCGATGAACTGCTTGACAGCGTCGGTCTGGAGAGCCTTGACAAGAGCGGTGGTCTTCTCATTGTTCTCGTCGCCGGCGGCAACGGCAATAATGTTGGCATAGGTCTGTGCGGCGTCGCCGTCGGCGGCCTCGGTGGCAAGAGCGTCTGCAACCTTCAAGCCCGCCTGAATGGCGTAGTTGCCGTTGATAACGGCGATAGTGCCGGCATCACTGTTGGCAAGCTGTGCGGGAACGGTGTCTGCCTGGACGGGAACGATGTTGTAGCCGCCGTTGTCAACAATGTCAAGGTGGCTCACGCCGACCTCTGCGCTGGCATCATCGGGCAAGGTGATAAGACCTTCCTGCTGGAGGAGGAAGAGAGCGCGGGTCTCGTTGGAGTCATCGGCGGGAATGAGAATGGTTGCACCCTCTGCGAGTTCGGAAAGTGCGCTCACACCGTTTGCGTAGATGCCGAACGGCTCATAGTGTATAAGTGCGGCAGAGACGAGGTCGGTGCCGTTGGAGGCGTTGTAGCTGTTGAGGTAGGGGGTGTGCTGGAAGTAGTTTGCGTCAAGCTCGCCGTCAGCGAGAGCCTTGTTGGGCAGAACGTAATCGTCAAAAACGGTTATCTGCAGGTCATAGCCTTCTGCGGCAAGAGCTTCCTTGACAGCCTCGAGGATCTCGGCATGGGGAGTCGCGCTTGCGCCGACGGTTATCACTTCAAGCCCGCTGTCGGAGGCGACCTCTGCGGCGGGGGCACTTGCGCTGCTGCCGCAACCGGTGAGAGCGGCGAGAGCCAGAACGAGGGCGAGGACGATAGAAATAGTCTTTTTCATTTTTGTTTTTTCTCCTTTATTTTAAATTTAGGGAAAACTGATTGTGAGGTTGCGTGTCAATTTGCACGCTTGTCTGTTTTGCGGGCGATGAACATGCCAAGCTCCTGAATGATCTGAACTATGATGACCGTGAGGAACACGCATATCCATGTTATATCGTCATTGGAACGCTGATGACCGTAGATTATTGCGATCTGACCGAGACCGGAGCCTCCGATAGTGGCCGCCATTGCGGAGTAGCCGAGTATAGTGACAACGGAGATGGCGGCGTTAGTGATGAGGGAGGGCTTTGCCTCGGGAATTAGAACCTTGGCGATTATCTCGAAGTTATTCGCGCCCATGGACTGCGCCGCCTCTATAACACCGGCGTTCACCTCGTTCAGCGAGCTTTCACACATACGCGCCACGTAGGGTGCGGCGCCGATGACAAGCATCACTATCATGGCCTTGTTGCCGAGTGACGTACCTACGACAAGCTTTGCCACAGGCAACATCGCAACCATAAGGATAATGAAAGGAATGCTTCTGAAGAAGTTCACGATAAAGCCGAGTGCAGTGTTTAGTGTGCGGTTCGGGCGAATGCCCTTGGCGTCGGTAATGTTGAGGATAACACCCAGCGGAAGACCGATGAGATATGCAAGAGCAGAGGAAATGAAGGTCATATACACGGTTTCCCAAATGCCCAATTGAATGAGACCGCTTTCCCACAGCTTATAAAACATTTCGGATAACATCGCTTATATCTCCTCCTTCCAATTGACCCCGCTACCGCGAAGCCAAATAATGATTTTTTCCGCTTCCCTTTCGTCATTGGGAAGCTCGATTACCATATGCCCATACAGAACGCCCTCGAATATCTTCGTGTCCGCGAAAAGGATATTCACGGGAGCTCCGCATTCAAGCACCATCTTGGATATGAACGGCTCGTTCGTCTTTTCCTCGCCGTTGAAGGTAAGTCTGACGCGTCGACCACCCTCTGTGGATATCGCACTGCTGTCCTTGGGAACAATGAGGTCACGCGCTATCTTAGACTGGGGATTGGTGAACACGTCTGCAACCTTGCCAAGCTCTGCAATGTGGCTCGCGTCGATAACGGCGACGCTGTCGCATATACGGTCTATAACGCGCATCTCGTGCGTTATAACCACTATCGTAACGCCGAGCTTCTCGTTTATCTCCTTTAGAAGGTCGAGGATCTGGCTGGTGGTGTTCGGGTCAAGTGCTGAAGTCGCCTCGTCGCACAAAAGGTACTTGGGATTGGTGGCAAGTGCGCGGGCGATAGCCACACGCTGCTTTTGTCCGCCGGAGAGCTGTGAAGGATAGCTCTCTCCCCTGTCCTCAAGACCGACTAGCTTCAAAAGCTCACGTGCGCGGCTCTTGGCGGTCTTTTTGTCCACCCCGGCAAGCTCGAGCGGGAAGCAGATGTTGCCGATGACACTGCGTTGTTCAAGTAGGTTGAAGCTCTGGAATATCATGCCTATCTGCTGTCTGAGCGTCAAAAGCTCCTTTCTGGGAAGCTTGGTAAGACTTTGTCCGTCGATGATGACCTCGCCGTCGGTGGGCTGTTCGAGAAGGTTTATGCATCTTACCAGCGTGGATTTGCCCGCGCCGCTCAGACCGATTATGCCGAATATCTCGCCGTCGTGTATGGTG
>CAZBYU010000115.1:0-4983 GCA_964496235.1 uncultured Oscillospiraceae bacterium
GCACATAGCCGTCTGCCGTCAGCACAAAGCCCGAGCCGCTTACCGCGGAGGTACTGCTCATGCCGAAGAAGTTGGTGTAGGTAATCTCGGAGGAGATACCCGCGACCTGCTTGCAGGCCATGTCGTATATGCTCGACGGGCTGAGACCGCCGCCGGAGGAGACTGTGACACCGCCGTTTGCTGCACTCGGCGCGGTCGTGAGGACGCTTTCTTCCTCTTCCAGTGCCGCGACGCGCTCACTCAAGGCAGTGAGCTTGCCGTTCATCACGCCGCCTACGATAGCCGCACCGCCGGCAGAGCCGAGCAATGCACACACAAGGCACAGCGCGATTATCTTTGCCAGCTTGCCGCCGTTCTTTTTCTTCGGCTTCGGCTCGCGCACCGGCTTTTCGGGAGGTGTGTAGTATCTGGGGGGGACGGTACTCTCGTCTGCGGGGACATAGTGCGCGTCGGAGTATATCTTCTGCGTATAACCGTTTTTATAATGGTATTCGCCGTTTACTCTGTCTGTTTCGCCGGTGAAGCCGGCGGGTGAAGCATTCGCCGTGGTGTCATTTTCGACACGGCTCTCGTTGAGCCGACCGTCGTTCTCGGTATTCTTTTCAGGCTCGTACATGCTTAATTACTTCCTTTATATCGGTTGAGGGCTTGCGCCCCTTCTTTTTTACGAGCATAATATATCGTACATTTATGACTTTGTAATGAACAAAAACGCAAGAAATTATAAACACAACTTCACATTTGTATACATATTGTTAACCCCACCCGAAACGGCTTTCAGGTGGGGTTTCGCGCCTCGTCGCGCATTATTCATTGCAGTTTATCCTGCCGTCTCCACTGCCGACCATTCGCCGAAGCTGTCGGCAAACGCCTCTGCGCGTTCCTTCGCGCCGTCAGTCTCCACCTGTGCGTGTATATTTACGAAAACACCCTCACCGGCATAGAGGATAAACAGCTCACTTTGCTCAACAAACAGCGAGCTTGTCCGCATTCCATCCGGCAACACCGACGGCAACAGCGTCATCATAAGCTCCGACCCATCCGGCGTGGTATGCGTCCACTCTACGCGTTTTTCGTATTCCTCGGACTTCACCTGATATGAATGCTCCGGCAATGCCCCCGCTCTGCCGACGTACATATAGTATACTCCGAACGACGGCGCATACTCCGCCGTTGCGTCACACTCGATACTCGCGCCGAAGCTTCCGTCCTCGTAGATATACGCATACTCCACTCCATCCTCTGCCGGGAGGAAGCCCGCCATGTTGACACATGCCTCAAGTTCACCGCGTGAGCCGACAAGCACCCGCGAGGTGTGCGGTGAAACGCCGTTTCGCCGCGCAATATCAAGCAGTGCGTCATACATCTCCGGCGAATACGCGCCGTATATCCCCGCCGTGCCGTTCCACGGGTCTTCGTCGTACTCCACCACCCACTCCGGTGTCGCGTTGGTGAAGTATTCGGCTTTCCACGCCGCGTCCGTCTCTTTCTCCGCCAAGTAGTCCACCCTCCATTTCAGCCACTCCGACTGCGCAGCGTACTCCGGCGAATCCACAGTTCCCGCAAGGCACAGGTACGCCCGATCATTCGCGGTGTACACCGCGAAATCCCCGCGCACCTCCGTCTCTGTCTCCAACGGCTCTATATACCGCGTCTCCATGCCGAGCCATGCCGCCGCGACCGCCGTCACCGTCAGCAGTGCGGCGATAACCGCCGCAACAAGCGCGACACGTCTCAGCTTGCTCGCTCGCCCCGCTCTTTGCACGCCCTGTGTGCCGAAGAGAGCGGTATCGGCAGAGAGTATAAGCTCGCCGTCTATATAGCTTATCGCCTCGAAAACGCTCCACGCCTTATCGCTCACAGCAAGCCCTCCCCTCTCAGGTACTCACACAGCCCCTCGCGCGTCCGACGCAGCAGGGTCTTCACCGTGTTCTCGTTCGTTTTCGTCCTCCGCGCTATGTCCTTTATCGGCATGCAGTAAAAATACCGCGCGACAAACACAGTTCTTTCCCTCTCGCGCCGCGTGACGAGATACGCGCTTATCGCCTCGCCCAGCTCCCGCGCCTCACACGCCTTCTGCACATCTCCGTCCCTGTCGGCTATCACCTCGCCCAGTTCGTCAAGGGCGAGTGCCGCCTCCCCGCCGCCGCGCTTTTGCGCGTGTTTTGCTCTCAGAGTGGACACGGATATGCTCCGGCATATCCGTGCAAGGTACGCCTTCAGGCTGTCGGGTCTTGTGGGCGGCATGGTGTTCCATGCGGCAAGGTAGGTGTCGTTCACGCTCTCCTCCGCGTCGGCGCGGTTTGAGAGTATCCCCAAGGACAGCGAGAGACAGTACACGCCGTAGCGCGTGTCGGTCTCTTCAATGGCGCGTTCGTCTCGCCGCCAGTACAGCTCTATTATGCCCTTGTCGGTCATGCTTGCACCTGCTTTCTCTCTATGCTCTGTTATACCAAGTCGCAAACCGCGCGAAAAAGGTTTCACTCTGCGCGTAAAAGAGAATGGAAATCGACAGGGCGCATTCGCCCTGTCGAGACAATGAACATATTAATCGCGCATGAGCTTCCCATATGCCCACACAGCGGCTTTTTCGGCAAGCGGGCGTATAAGCCTATCTAAAAGGTTGACCAGCCTGTCCGCCACCGCCGAGGCAAGCACCGCCAGCGTCAGCGATATCGGCATCGCCACCGGAAACAGCAACAGCCTCGTGCCTATATTCTCCACAAGGGAGTTGAGAATGAGGTATACGAACGAATCTGTGATAGACGAGAACAAAAACGCACCGTAGGAATACTTCGATATAGCGGCAAGCAGACGCTTCAGCCACTCCGGTGCGCCGTCAAGCCGCAGATTCATTGCCAGCAGGAACACCAGCGGAGTGAGTACGGCGTTTTGCAAGCCCTCATGTGAGTACAGATACGCCGCCTTCGGGTGCAGTGACATGGGTGATGCCGCGGAGTATGTGAAGAAGTTGAACGATCCGAATAACAGCAGTGCCGCCGCAAGCCACAGCGCACACTTCTTCGCACCCAGCGTGGGGCGATATTCGCCGATGTACGCGCCCATGTAGTAAAACGCGATCGGCCACGTCCTCTGCCACCAGTACGGCACGAGGTTGACGAACACGTTCAACGCCGAAAAAGGTAGGCACGACAACGCCGCAACTGTCAGGACAAGAACGCGCTTATGTCCGCGGCTTTCAAGCGAGGAGTACAACACGTTCAAAAACGGAATGCATACGAAAAGCCCGCCGTAAAGGAGAATATACCAGCTGTATTCCGAGGCGGTGAAGTTGACGAGCGAGCCGACAAAGCTACGCACGGTCACGTCCTCGCCGATGTAAAACCGCCTGTATAATGCCTCTATCGCCGCCACTATCACATACATTTCCAGCAGCCGCAGTATACCGAGATAATACCGCGCGGACAGCTTCTTACCTCGCTGAAAATACCCGGACAGCATCAGAAACAGTGCCAGCGCAGGTGTGAACGACGTTCTCAAAACCTGTGAGAAAAGTGCAACGAATCCGGTATATTCGGCGTTATATATGTCACAATGGGTGTAAAAATGCACACCCAGCACGAAAATCACGGCTATTACACGCACAAGGTCGGGGTTGACCTCGCGCTTTCTTGCGGGGGCGTTCGGCATGGGCTTAAACTCCTTAGTCAGCTATTATTTCTCTCTCCGCCTCAGCCGGAGAAGCTTTGGCACAGATGGCTCACACAGCACCTGTCGCACTGCGGCTTTCTCGCGTCGCACACGGCACGACCGTGTAGCACGACGCAGTGGCAAAAGTCCGAGGACTTTTCCGGGTCTATAAGTCGGCGAAGCACCGCTTCTATCTTTTCCGGCTCCTTCAAACCGTCCACCAGACCGAGGCGGTTTGCGATGCGTATGCAGTGCGTGTCCACAACGGTCGACCCCGGCACGTGGAAAATGTCGCCGAGAATAAGGTTCGCGGTCTTGCGACCCACGCCGGGCAACGCCGTCAGCTCCTCCATCGTTCCCGGCACACGCCCGCCGTGCTTTTCTATAAGCACCCGCGCACACGCCACGATATCCCGCGCCTTGGCGCGGTAGAAGCCGCATGAATGCACCAGCTCCTCCACGTCCTCCACATCGGCTTCGGCGAAGGCTTCCAGCGACGGGAAGCGTGCAAACAGCTCGGGCGTGACCTTGTTGACGCGCTCATCGGTGCATTGCGCCGAGAGCCGCACGGCGAACAGCAACTCATAGTCGTTCTTCCAGTGCAGGGCGCACTCCGGCTCATACTCGCCGATGAGAAGATCGACTATCTCGTTTATCTGCTCTCGCGTCCTCATCTTACCTCACCAGTGCAATCTCGCCGCCGCACTCGAACACGTCAATGGGCGTGTTCATGTACGCCCCGCCGAAGTGCCACTCGACGGCGAGGGTGTAGCTGTTCGACGTGCCGACCGGGAGAGCGACGTTGAAGGTCGTTCCGGCAAGCTCGTTTTTCGCCATGGTGTTGCCGTCATAGGTCAGTGCAGGCACGTCGAGCGTCACATACTGATCCCCCAGCGCAATATTCAGCGAACGCGCGGGGTCAAGGTGCAGGCTGTAGGAATTCGCGCTCACAGTTACCTTCACGGCAACGGTGCTGTCGTCCACGGTCTCCGCCGTCCAATCCGCGACTATGTTCAGCCCTGCCACAGGGGAATATGACTGGAAGCTGCCACTGCCGAGTACCGTGCCGACAGGCGCGGGTGTGGGCGTGGGTTCGGGGGTCGGCTCGGGAGTGGGGGTGGGAGTCGGCTCAACCGTCGGCAGGGGCAACAGCGTCGGCTCCACCGTCGGCTCTGTTGGGGTCTCCCACGTCGGCGTGGGGGTAGTCAGGGGCTTTACAACGCCGGTGCTTGTCTGCTCCTCCCCGGTGTTGACGCGGACATCGTTGATGTTCGTGATGTCCTGCCCATCGGTCAACAGCGAGCATATAACCGCCACAAGCAGTAAAAACAC
>CAZBYU010000116.1:0-4976 GCA_964496235.1 uncultured Oscillospiraceae bacterium
GGCCGGCGGACAGATAGAGTACGGCTTGATAAAGCCCGAATGCAACTTTGAATCCCTTGTTCAGGTGTTTATCATAAAAAGCTTTGAAACGGTGGAATAAGCTTGAATATAAACCTTAAAGAAATATTTTCTCCGCAGAATGTAAAGCGGCTTTTGCAATACGCGCTGTATATGTTCCTCTCGCTCATGGCGCAGAACATGCTCTTCACCGAGCTTCGTCCGCTGGGCGTATGCCCGATGGTGCTTCCGGCGGTCGCGGTAGCGGTGGGCATGTTCGAGGGTGCGACGTGGGGTGCGGTGTTCAGCCTTATAATGGGGATATTCGCCGATATGGCCTTTGTCGAGAACACCGTCACCTTCACGGTTCTCTTCCCCGCACTCAGCTTCGTCACTGGCTTTGTCGCGCAGTTTTTCATAAACCGCCGCTTTTTCGCGTATATGGGAGCAACGCTGATCGCACTGCTTGCCACGGGTGTTGTGCAGATGCTGAAAACCGCCGCGCTGGACGCGTGGTCTGCCACTATGCTGGTGACCGTGCTGCTTCAGACGCTGTGGTCGCTCCCGCCCGCCGTGCTGGCGTATTATCCCCCGGCGGAGTGGATAGATTAGCACACTCACATTCCGCAAATTCCCCTGTCCGCAAAACCCCGTGCGCTCGGCGCGTGAAGCCGCCGCGCAAGAGAGAAAGGACCGTCAATGCATAATCGACTTGTCAAAGAAGGCAGGATACTGACGCTCATCATCATAATGCTGATCCTGCTGACAATCTACGCCTACGAGCTTTACGAGTTGCAGATAATCGAGGGCGAGAACTATTACAACCAGAGCAGCGAGATAACCACCGAGCGGCGTACCATCACCGCCGCGCGAGGCAACATACTCGACCGCCTTGGGCGCGTTCTGGTAAGCAACACGGAGGTGTATAACCTTACTATAGACACCACCAAGCTTTTTGCAAACGAAGACCCGAACGAGACCATACTCGGCATCGTCAGCATGGTGGAGGGTTATGGCGATGAGTATACCGACGATTTGCCCATCACGCGTGAGCCGCCCTTTGAATACGTAGATGACATGACGGAAATTCAGAAGACTATGCTCAAGGCGTATATTGAGGACAAGAAGGACGCACTGAAGGAAATCTGCGTCGACCCCGACAACCCCACTGCGGTGGAACTGATGAGCTATATGCGTACCCGCTATGAGATAGACAACAGCTATTCCGCGCGTGACATGCGTACCATCGCCGGTGTCCGCTACTCCATAAACGTCCGCTACGCGATAAACACCGCGGACTATATCTTCGTAGAAGATGCGAGCATGAAGCTTATAACCTCCATCATGGAAAACAAATACTCCGGCATCAACGTCAACCGCGCCTATCAGCGCGAATACGGCACGGACTATGCCGCGCATATCCTCGGCTACGTCGGTCTTATGACGCAGGAGGAATACGAAAAATACTCCCTTTTGAAATATTCCACGGACGCAAACGTCGGCAAGGACGGCGTGGAATACGCGTTCGAGACGTACCTGCACGGCAAGGACGGCACGGTGGAGGAGACGAAAAACGCGTCCGGCACGGTGCTGAGTACCGTTTACATAGAAGAGCCTGTTCCCGGCAACCATATCTATCTCACCATTGACGAGGTGTTGCAGGAGCAGACCGAGCGTATTTTGAACGCCGGTGTGCAGGATCTTATAAAGACCCGCGCACAGGAGCGTGCGGAGGGCATCGCCCGCGGCGACTATGACCCGAACATGAAGGACGAGATAACCGGCGCGGCCGCCGTTGTCGTCAAGGTGGACACGGGTGAGCCGCTTGCAATGGCGAGCTGGCCGACGTATGACGTGTCCACTATCATAGAAAACTATCAGGAGCTTTTGGCAACGCCCAACGCCCCGCTTTTCAACCGCGCACTCATGGGCGCTTATGCGCCGGGCTCGACCTTCAAGCCCGTCACGGCCATCGCCGCGCTCAACGCCGGCGTCGTCAACACCGAGGATCAGGTCAAGTGCGAGGGCGTTTTCACCCGGTACTCGGCGGAAGGCTATTCCCCTGAATGCTGGATTTGGAACGCCACGAGCGAGCACATCACCCACCCGCTCGAAAACGTGTCCACCGCACTGCGCGACTCTTGCAACTATTACTTTTACACCATCGGCCACGATTTGGGCGTTGACTACCTCGGCGAGGTGGCAAACGCGTTTGCGCTGGGCGTGTCGACGGGCATTGAGCTGGTTGAAACCAAGGGCAACATGTCAAACCGCGAAAACCACTATGACTACGCGGGCGCCGAGTGGCGTATAGGTGACACGCTGCAGGCCGCCATCGGCCAGTCAGACAGCATTTTCACCCCGCTTCAAATGGCCGAGTATTGCGCCACGCTCGCAAACTACGGCGACCGTCACTCCGCCTCCATCCTCAAAACCGTCCGCAGCTATGATTACAGCGAAAAGGTGTATGAGCGCGAGCCGGAGGTGCTCAGCCACGTGGAGTCCGCCGAGTATAACTGGGCGGCGATTAAAGAGGGCATGCACCTCGTGGTAAACGCCACGAGCAACCAGCAGCTTTATGAGCTGTTCGCCACGTGCAAGTTCACCCGCATCGGCACTGAGGGCCAGCACGGCGTCAACGGCAAAACCGGTACCGCCCAGAAGGGCGAGGGCATCACCAACGACGGTATGTTCATCTGCTACGCCCCCGCCGACGACCCGGAAATCGCCATTGCCGTCATCGTCGAGCGCGGCGGCTCGGGTGCAAACACGGCGTTCATTGCCAAAAACATTCTCGACGCTTATTACGTCATCCGCAGTTACAGCGACTCCTCCGAGGAGGAAATGACGCTTCTGCGGTGAGCGGTGAGTGTATGTGAAATACGCGAAAAAGTTCAAATTTCGTGCAAATTGCTGTTGCAGTTTGGCGCGAGTGTGTTTATAATAATCCGGAAGAAAGATTGTTTGTGATGATCCGAGAGAATCGGAAATGGAGGACAAATATGAACATTGCTTTGATGGCACATGACAGGAAAAAGGAGCTTATGGTGCAGTTTTGCATCGCCTATTGCGGCATTCTGGCCGAGCATTCTCTGTGCGCCACGCATGTCACGGGCAAGCTCGTGTCAGAGTCCACGGGTCTTCCGATAACGCTTTATCTACATGCCGACCAGGGTGGCGCACAGCAGATCGGCGCACGTATCTCCTTTAACGAGATAGACCTCGTGCTTTTCTTCTGCGACCCCGCCAACCCCAAGGGCTTTGACGACATCAACAAGATCGAGCGTCTGTGCGACCAGTATCAGATCCCCTTTGCCACCAACGCCGCCACGGCGGAGGTGTTGGTACAGGGTCTGCGGCGCGGTGACCTCGACTGGCGCAATATCGTCAACCCCGCCACCAAACGCTGACAAGGCGAAAAGACGCAGACTGCCGCGGGCAAGGTCCCGGCAATCGTGCAAGGCGCGGCAGGCAAGCCCCGCCGTATTCTCAGCCCCCGTATGCTCAGGGGGCTGTGCGCCGTTTTTCTATTGAATGAGATGAAAGGAATAACATAAAAAATGGCCAAAGTTTCTCCGCGCACACTCTCCGGCTTTATGGAACTGCTACCCGCGCAACAGCAAAAGATGGAGCGTATGAAAGAGACGCTTCGCCGTTGCTACGCCTCTTACGGCTTTGCCCCGCTCGACACTCCCATAATAGAGTCGGCGGAGGTTCTGCTTGCCAAGGGCGGCGGTGAGACCGAAAAGCAGATATACCGCTTCAACAAGGGCGACAGTGACCTTGCACTGCGTTTTGACCTTACCGTGCCTCTTGCCAAATACGTCGCCGCGCATTACGGCGAGCTGACCTTCCCTTTCCGCCGCTATCAGATAGGCAAGGTCTATCGCGGGGAGAGAGCGCAGAGAGGTCGCTTCCGCGAGTTTTATCAGGCAGATATCGACATCATCGGTGACGGCAAGCTGGACATTATAAACGAGGCGGAGATCCCCGCCATTATATATGACACCTTTACCGCACTCGGACTGAAAAAGTTCAAGATCCGCGTCAACAACCGCAAGCTCTTAAACGGCTTTTATGCCATGAACGGCATGAGCGAGCGAGCGGGAGATGTCATGCGTACCGTCGATAAGCTCGACAAGATAGGCGCGGAAAAGGTCAAGCAGCTACTTATAGACGAGGTCAAGATGCTCCCCTGCAAGGCGGAAAACGTCCTCGACTTCATGGCGATAAAGGGGACGAACGCCGAGGTTATAGAATCGCTTGAGCGTTACCGCGGCATGGATGCGACCTTCGACACCGGGCTTGATGAGCTTATCACCGTGACAAAGTACCTCGCCGATTTCGGCGTTCCGGAAGAGAATTTTGCCGTCGACCTCACCATTGCCCGCGGCTTGGACTATTACACCGGCACGGTGTACGAAACCGTGATGACGGAACACCCGGAGATAGGCTCGGTCTGCTCCGGTGGGCGGTATGACAGCCTTGCCGAGTATTATACGGACAAGACCCTCCCCGGCGTGGGGATCTCCATCGGCTTGACCCGCCTTTTCTACGTGCTGGGTGAGCAGGGGCTTTTGTCCGAAGAGGGCGTGAGCGCACCCTGCGACGTGCTGGTTATCCCCATGACGGAGGATATAGGCTACGCCATCTCTGCCGCGGCGCGGCTTCGCGCCTCCGGCATACGCACTCAGCTTTACAGCGAGAAGAAAAAGTTCAAAGCGAAGATGAGCTATGCCGACAAAATCGGCGTGCCGTACGTCATTTTCGTGGGCGAGGACGAGATAAAAGAGGGCGTCCTCTCCGTCAAGGATATGACCACCGGCGAACAGAGAAAGCTGAGCATTGACGATGCGGCGACGGACATCGTTTCCGTGCTTGACGAGCGTGCATCGTACCCGCTCATAGTTGATTAAGGTTTCCGTTATTATTTGAGTATAGAAGAGAGGCAATACTATGTTTCAGTCACGTACACATAC
>CAZBYU010000117.1:0-4941 GCA_964496235.1 uncultured Oscillospiraceae bacterium
GGATTAAGCTTGTCAAAAAAGTTCAACAGAACTTTTTTGACAAGTTGAGCAATAATGCGGGCAAAGCCCGCATTATTGCGCTTTTGCGTATTCTTACGCGTTTTTCATGATTATCTGGTCGATGACATCGGCGGCATGCTCGCAGAGGTCACAGCAGGCTTCCATACTGTCGAAAATCGCCTTGCCGCCGAGGAGACGGCGTACATCGTGTTCCGTGCCGAAGAGGTTGTGAACAAGCTCGTTATACTCGCTGTCGGCTTCGGTCTCCATGGTGTTGACCGCGACGAGGAGAGAGCGGAGCTTGGTGGGTTTTTTGAAGCTTTTAAGCTCCGAAACGGCATCGTTTAGCGTGGTGACGCACTTGTATACATGCTCGGCGAAGTGCGCCGCGCCGTCGGGCAGAGTGTCGATATGATACATATAGCATTCAAGCAACACATTGTCAAGTGCGTCCGTCACGTCGTCGACAAGCTGAACGAGGTGGACAATGTCCTCCTGCTCAATGGGCGTAATAAACTCAACGGAGAGCCTTTGAAGAATGTCGTGTTGAACCCCGTCTGCCTCATGCTCAAGGGAGTGCATTTTCTCGCGCTGTGCGGGGAGAGCGGCGGCGGAATAGTCGGAGAAGAACTCGAGCAGAAGCTGTGCCGTGCGGACGCTGTACGCGCTCTGCGTACTCAAAAGTGCGAAATAATCGGTGGTTTTAGCCATGATGTTGCTCCTTTCTTATGAAAACAGACGTAAGAACAGCTTCGCCAGTGCAAAGCCCAAAAGCCCGCAACCGGGGAAGGTACATACCCAAGTCAAAACGAGGTCTTTCACAATGCTCCAGTTGACGTTTTTGACGCTTCTCGCCGCGCCGACACCCATGATGGCGGTGGTTTTGGTGTGGGTGGTGCTGACGGGGATACCGGTGAGCGAGGAGAGGAGCAGACACGCCGTTGCCGCGACGTCTGCGGCAAAGCCCTGATACGGCTTCAGACGTACCATGTCACGCCCGACGGACTTTATTATCTTTGTCCCGCCTATGCTTGTACCCAAGCCCATCACCGCAGAGCAGAGGATCATCAGCCATATAGGCACGGTGAAGGAGGACATGTTGCTCTCGCCGCTTGCAAATGCCGCGCCCAAGAGAAAAATGGCCATGAACTTTTGACCGTCCTGTGCGCCGTGCATAAACGCCATTGCCGCGCCGCCCGCTATCTGTGCGCCGGAGAAGAAACGCCCGGCGGAGAGACGGTTTTTGGTGCGGAAGATGAGTACGGTGAGCTTCGAGGACAAAAACCCGAGGACGAAGCCCAAAAGCGTCGAAAGCACGATGCCGTAGAGAACCTTGACCCACTCGGAGGGATTGATGCCGGAAAAGCTGCCGTGTATGGCGACGGCCGCGCCGGATATGCCGGCGATGAGAGCGTGGCTTTCGCTGGTGGGAATACCGAAATACCATGCCGCCGTCGCCCATATCACTATGGCGGTCATTGCCGCGCACAGCGCGATAAGCGAGTGCTGGGCGTTGCCGCCGAAGTCGGCGATGTTGTATATCGTCATGGCAACGGAAGCGTTGACTGCGGTCATGACGAAAACGCCGAGAAAGTTGAACACCGCCGCCATCAAAATGGCCTTGCCGGGGGAAATGGCGCGTGTGACGACGCAGGTGGCTATGGCGTTTGGTGCGTCCGTCCAGCCGTTTACGAGGATAACGCCGAGTGTCAGGCATGAGGCGATCAAAAGCATGGGGTTGTCCGCCGCCTGACGGATGAATTCAAGCATAGTCTTTCCTCCGTGAAACCTAGTTTGATCGTGATAGTAATGATAGTATTATTACCCGCATAAATAACTCACATAAGCAGACAAGAGAAAAACCGGGGTCTGCTCATATAAAAAGACCCATGTACAGAGAGATAAGTCTGTACATGAGTCTTGCTGTCACTGCAAAGCCAGACGGCGAAACGCCGCCATGAATGTTGACAATTGCACACACCCGAAAAGAGTTGGTCGAACAGTTATGCCCGGTCTGAAAGCAGGTCGAGGCAAGCTCCGTATGGGTGTGCAGCTACTCCCCCATGTGGGAAACGCGAGTTATTACGAAGACAGTATATCATTTCACCGAAACCGCGGTCAAGAAAAAAGCGAGGAGCGGGGGCGTAAATATTTGCGGAAAAATGCAAAGTGTTTTTAGCAAAAGTGCAAAACACGGCGAGGTCACAACGCCTCAATCGAGCAGGCTATGCCGCCGTTTTCATAGACCTCTATTCGGGCAAAGGTCGGATTGCGACCGGAGGCGGCACCGGGGTTTATCACCTTGACCCCGCCTATCTCCATGCTGTCGGGTACATGGGTGTGTCCGAACAGGGCAAGCTTTGCTCCCTGCTCCTGCGCGGCATAGACAAGGGAGTCGAAAGAGCCGTACTTGACGTTGTATAAATGCCCATGGGTGATATACGCCGTCACGGGACCGAGGGGTACAGTGTCCTTGTCGGGGGCTGTGCCGCCGATGTCGCAGTTGCCGCGGACATTGTAAAAGGCGATGTCGGGAAAGTCGAGACGCAGTGCGTCGGCATCGCGCTGATAGTCACCGAGGTGAATGATAACGTCCGGGCGCAGGCGGCGGACACGCTCGCGCATGAGCGCGAGTGAACCGTGAGAATCGGAAAACACGGCGGCGGTGATGACAGGGTTCATGTATTATACCTCGTATCTCTTATTCTGCTTTTATCGAGTAATGTATCATCTTTTCGCACACCTCGCAATATAATAAGGCGAGGGGGGAAGAGCATGCAGAGCTTTGACGAGCTTGCGCGAGAGCTTGAGAAGGACGGCAAGAGCGCGAGAGTAAAGGCACTTGCCGAGTCCGCCGACGGACAGCGGCTGGAACAGCTGGTAGACCGCGACGCACTGGAAAGGGCGGCACGAGCGGGTGACACAAAGGCACTCGGCGCGATACTCTCCGAAATACTAAATACCGCCGAGGGAAAACGCCTTGCCGCGGGTGTGCAGGAGCTGTTCAAGGGGAAATGAGGTGATGCGCCCATGAGTGAGCTGGAGGAAAAAATAAGCGAGGTGCTTTCAAACCCCGAGCAGATGGCACAGATAACGCGCCTTGCCCAATCGTTCATGGGCGGGTCGGCTTCGGACGGCGCGAACGCACCGCAGAGTACGCCCCCGGCGGCAAACACCGCAATAGGCGGTGACATGGCGGGTGCGCTCGGCATAGACGCGGCGACGCTTGCCCGCATCACCCGCGCCGTAAGCGCGAGCGGCGGCGACGGCGGTAAAAACGCCGCGCTTCTCGCCGCACTGAGTGCGTATCTGTCCGCAGGGCGAAAGGAAAAGCTCGACCGGGCGATGAAGCTGGCGCGGCTTGCACGTGTGGCGCGGTTCGCCCTCACTGATGGGGAGGGCGGGGGAAAATGATAAATCGTTACCACGGCAACTCCGGTCGCGTCGAGCGCATAGACGACGGACAGGGTGCGTTTTACGCGCCGGATATACCTGCGTCCGGGTCAAACGCGAGCAGTGTGAGACCTGCGGTGAGCATGGCGAACGCGGGCGGGGTAAACACGTCCCTGCCAAGCGCGGCGAAGACAACGCCCGGCGCACTCGGCAGTTTGAGCGGCTTGACGCGGCTGTTCCCCGAGGCATTGCGTGAGCTACGTTCACTCGAAACGGAGGATATATTACTGCTTGCGGTGCTGTATCTCATGTACCGCGAAAGCGGCGACACGGAGCTGTTGATTGTAATGGGAGCGATGTTCTTGCCCTGAACATCGCTCCTCTTGTATGGATTGCTTTGCTTATTTATTATCCGTTTCTTCGGATGCTACAGGCTCGGATACTGCCTTGGCTTTGGGCTTTTCGCCCTCATTTGCGCCGCAGGTGCATTCGCCTTCGCTGCCACAGCGTTCACACTGTGCCTTGTGCTTTGCGCCCTTGCTGAAAGCGTAAAGCCACACGGCAAGGGAGATGGCAAACGCCGCGACGACGCATATGGTGCGCTGAATGGGGTCGCGCCCGGCGAGAAGCACTGCCACAAGCCCCATAACCGCCGAGATACCGTACAGCACCGCCACTGCCTGCTTCTGATTCAAGCCCATGGCGAGGAGACGGTGGTGGAAGTGTCCCTTATCTGCGTGAAACGGGCTTTGCCCGTGGATAAGGCGGCGGAAGACGGCAAACACCGTGTCCGCAAGGGGGATTGCCATGGCAAGCACCGGAACTAGGAAGGTTATCACCGTGTGAAGCTTGAAAAGACCCATTACGGACACACAGGCGAGAACGAAGCCGAGAAACTGCGACCCGACATCGCCCATGAATATCTTCGCGGGGTTCATGTTAAACGGCATAAAGCCCACACATGCACCGCAAAGTGCCGCGAGAATAAAGGTGGTGTTCGGCTCTGCGACAAAGAGAGAGACTATCAGCATCGTCATTGAGCTTATCCCCGACACGCCCACTGCCAGCCCGTCCAGCCCGTCGATGAGGTTGACGGCGTTGGTACAGCCGACTATCCACAGCACGGTGAGCGGAATGGAGAGAGAGCCGATGGGGATAGTACCCACATCGGAGAGAAAGTTGGGGTTGGACACGGCGTTGAAGATGATGCCGCAACGGATAGCTACGAGGGCGGCGATTATCTGAATGGATAGCTTTATCCACGGACGGAGATTGACGATATCGTCCACCGCGCCCATAGCGGCGATTATAAGTGCGCCCAGCATAAGCCCGAGTACCTGCGTGGTGAAGCTGACAAACAGTATCATAGCCACGGTGAAGCCCACGAATATCGCGAGACCGCCCATGCGCGGCACGGGGTGGTCATGCACACGCCGACCGTCGCGGGGAACGTCCATCGCGCCGACCCGCTGTGCAAAGGTCTTGACGGGCGGCGTCATAAAGTAAGCAACGACAAGAGCCACGGCAAAGGACAATACTATCCTCAGC
>CAZBYU010000118.1:0-4937 GCA_964496235.1 uncultured Oscillospiraceae bacterium
TTTGATACTTTTCTACTCCTAACCTCTCTTTTCTCCCAAACAACGAAGGGCTGTGGTCTTAATGACACAGCCCTTTGTTGCGTTTTCCTGATGGGTATATTGCCGCGCATGCAACTAAAGCATTTGAAGACGTTCATATGCTATCAATGTGGGTCTTTCCCGAGCTGAGCGAAAAGAATTACCTGCAAGGGTGATTATAGGTATATTACCGTTTATACGTCGTTATAAAACGCATATTCACAGATTATTTTGCAAATAACTCTTGATTTTTCCGTGATATACTGTAAAATATTTATGCAAAATATTCAGCTTCGATTACAGAAGCGTTTTCAACAAAAGGAGAAAACAAAAATGACTTACGAGATGGACGTTGCCGGTCTTAAACGCGAGCTACCGATATGCAAGGTAACTGATGACCTGTACATTGGCGCATTTGTGATGTTCGGCGACGTTGAGCTGACTGTCCACTGCGCGGCGGAGCTTTTGAAGCTCGCACCGGAGTATGATTACATCATTGCTCCCGAGGCCAAGGCAATCCCCCTTCTCTATGAAATGGCGCGTCAGAGCGGCGCGAACAAGTACTTCGTGGCTCGCAAGGGTGCGAAGGCGTACATGCAGGGCGTGTTCTCGGTTGATGTGCGCTCTATCACCACGATGGGCGTACAGCACCTTGTCCTCGACACCGAGGACGCCAAGCTTATAAACGGCAAGCGCATGCTTCTGGTTGATGACGTTATCTCCACGGGTGAATCCCTCCACGCTCTTGAAGAGTTGGTCACGCGTTGTGGCGGCATCGTCGCCGGGCGTATGGCACCTCTTGCCGAGGGTGACGCGGCAGAGCGCAGTGACATCATCTTCCTCAACAAGCTACCCCTCTTCAACGCCGACGGAAGCATCAAGGAATAATCTCCGATACATACGGCAAAAGGATAAAGAGACAGCGGGTCGAATGACCCGCTGTTTTTGTGTTTGTTTTCGGTTCTGCTCGTTTGCGCTTATCCCTTGACACCGCCGGAGGTGAGACCGGAGGTGAGGTGCTTTTCAATGCACATGAAGAGGACAACGACAGGGATAGTGGCGAGGAGGGAGGCGGCAAAGAGATACTGCCACTCGATCATGTTAAACGAGGAGAACTGCGTAATGCCCACGGTGATGGGGCGGTTGGTAGCGGTGGAGATGAGGACGGTGGAGATGGTGTACTCATTCCACGCGTTTATAAAGACGAAGATAAGCGTGGTGACGATGCCGGGAGCGGCCATGGGCAAAAGCACATGGATAAGCGAGCCGAGGGTGGTGCAACCGTCTATTCTCGCCGCCTGTTCCATCTCCGGCGAAATGGACACGAATGTACCGCGCAGTAGCCAGATCGCAAACGCCTGATTGAACGCGGCGTTTATAAGCATAAGCCCGACAATGGAGTCATTAAGCTTCAAGGTACTCATGAGCTGGGCAATACCGATGAGCAGAACCACGGGGGAGAACATCTGGCTCATTATGACAAAGCCGAGGAATATCTTCTTGCCCTTGAAGTTCATACGCGCCATGGCGTATGCCGCCGGAATACCGCACAGCAGGGCGATAAGCGTCGCGCCGCCGGCAATGAGCAGGGAGTTTAGGAGGAAGCGCGGTACGCCGCGGTTCATGATGTGGGTGAGGTTGCTGAAAAGCCACTCGGTGGGGAAAATGTGCTGGAAGTACATGTCGTTGGTCTCGGCGTTCGAGCGGAACGCGGAGACGACCATGACGTAATACGGATATAGTATCACGACGCACACCATGATGACAAACGCATACATCAGCCCGCGAAGCAACGTGGGCTTGACCGTGCCGTGACGGAGCTGAATCGCGCCGATGAGCATGAGGAACATGCACACGAGGGCGAGCCACACCGCGGGGGTCGCCTCAAAGGAGAGAGCCTTGAGCGCGGAGGCAATATTGTCACCCGCGAGACCGTCAAAGAGGAAATTATCAAGTGTTGCGTAAAACGCGTCCTTGCCGTCTGTAAGAAGGTCGGAGGCATAGAGCGTCACGCGGCGGGAGAGTGTATAGGTGTTCATCATCATAAACACCGGCACACACAGCATTGCAACAAGTGCCGAGACCTCGCTTGCGGTACGCATGCCGCGCTCACGGGAATAAAGCTCGCGCTCGGTCGCGCCCATTGTCCACGCACTGCCTAAAACGGCGCAGGCCGCCGACATTGCAAGCATAAGCAGCATCAGCATCATCACCCATGAGGAGTTTGTGCCTGCAGTGATAAAGTCAAGCGCACTCTTGGTGAAGGATTCGTTGAGGGTGAAGCTTACCATGCTGGTGGTCTCGCCCTTGGAGTTGGTGCGTTCTATGACCTCCTCGTTCAGTTCGACCTCCATGCCGTCGGCGCGGTACGCGTCGGCAATGGCGTTGACCTCGGCGAGGATCTCGTTATACTTCTCGTCGCCGACGAAGGTGTTGGCGGATTTTTTTGTGTAGACGGCGGAGGTCATCTCATACGCCGGCATGCACAGTAGCAAGAACGCCGCCACAAACGAGAGCAGTAGCAACCACAGCGCGATGCGGTTGGTCTTTTTGAGGGAGGAACCCGACTTCATATTATTCTTCCTCCTTTCTCATTACGCCCACCATGTATATGCCCGCACAGATACAGAGGATCAAGAACCCTATCACGGACAGAGCCGTGGCGGGACCCTTCTTGCGGTCATAGAAGTTGAGCATGTAAAGGAAGGTGACAAGGGTGTCCGTCTGGTTTGCGGGTGCGCCCTTGGTCATGGTGAAGATGATGGGGAAGGAGTTGAAAACGTAGATGATATTAAGCACGGTGGAGACGGTGAGCGAGGGCTTTACAAGGGGGATGGTGATGTTGAAAAGCTTGTCCCAGAAGCTCGCGCCGTCAATGTCCGCCGCCTCATAAAGCGAGGTGTCGATGGACTGAAGCCCGGATAGGACGCAGAACGTGACAAAGGGGATCGTCACGAATATGCCGACCCAGCACTCCCACATAAACTCTATCTGAAACGAGGAACGCCAGTTTACAGCCTCTTTGATGATGCCGAGATTGAGGAGAATGTTGTTGAGGTTGCCGTATTCGTACTTGATTATGTAGTTCCAGACGGAGGCCTGAATGACCAAGGACGTCGCCCACGGGAACACCACGATGGCGCGGGCGATTTTGCGCCCCGGAAACTCCTGATTGAGCACCATTGCGATGACAAAGCCCAAAAGCGTGGAAAGCCCGACCACCGCCACGACCCACACGGCGGTGTTTTTCATGACGACCTTGAACGCGGGCAGAGACACCGCGTCCTTGAAATTTTGCAGCCCCACGAACCCGCCCACAACGCCGGATTTCGAGATTTCGCTGAACGAAAGCTTGAAGACGATGAGTATCGGATAGACGAGGAAAATCGCCATGAGGATAATACTCGGCAGCAGCCACACATAAGGCTCTACCTTTTTACCGAGTCTGTTGTTCACTCCTCAACCTTCTTTCTGTAAGCATTTTATATAAAAACAATATGTTCTTTTTCAAGCCCTGACCGCAAACGGACGCACAGGGCTTGAAAAAGAACAAGGAGTCGGGCCATGGCCCGACCCCTTGAAAGCTGTTATGACGGATTAAGCGTCAACGCAATCAGCCGACGAGAGAGGCCTGAAGTGCGTCGAGCTCGGCGCGGACATCGGCACCGGTGAGAGCATTCTGCTCAGCGGCGATGACACCCTGCTTGACCTGATCCCACTCGCCCTTGGCGGTCGGGTAGAACTGGCAGGAGTTGAGAACGTCGAGCCATGCGGAGAAGGAAGGATCGGACTCAACAAGTGCGCCGACAGCGGAGTTAACAGCGGGGAGGAAGCCTTCCATGCTGACCCAGCCGACGTAGTTCTCGGGGTTGTAGAAGAAGGTGAGGAACTTGCCGATGGCCTCGTTACGCGCGGCCTGATCGGGAGCGGAGTCGTCCTTGAACGCCATCACGCGGTCCATAACACCGACGGAGGAGCTGGTCTGACCCTCGTTTGCGGGGATAGAGGCGGTCGCCATGGTGACGGTAGTGCCCTTATCGGCGCAGTAGGTGGGCATGGAGTTGGGGGCGATGCACATTGCCAGCTTGCCGGCAGCGAACATATCCTGCAGGTCATAGCGGGTTTGAGTGTCGGGGTTGGGGTTGGTGTAGCCGTTTTTTACAAGACTGACTGCGTACTCGATAGCTTCGACGTTGGCGTCGGAGTTGATTGCCCAGTTGCCGTCGGCGTCGACAAAGCCGCCGCCGTTGCCCCAGGTGTAGTATGCGAAGGCCGCCTGACCCTCGTCAGTGGTCATGTCGATACCCCAGGGGTACACTTCGCCATCGTAGAAGTCGAGAATGGTCTGGGAAGCGTCTTCAAGCTCTGCCCAGGTGGTGGGAACGGCAATGCCCATCTCGTCAAACATGTCGACATTGTAGTAAAGGGCGCGGGCGGAAGCGAGGTCGGGAACTGCCCAGCAGACACCGTCGATGACGGACTGGTCAATGAAGGAGGGGAAGAAGTCGGCAAACAGCTCGTCCGGGCAATACTCGGAAACGGGCATGAGCAGACCTTCGTTGGCGTAGTTGGCGAAAACGTCAATATTGAGAATGTCGGGAGCCTGACCGCTTGCGATGCGGGTGTCAACGACGGTGTAAACGTCGTTCCAGGAAACGACCTCAAGGTTGAGCTTGACGCCGGGGTTCTCGGACTCGAACTTATCGACGAAGTTCGTGCCGTTCATGCCGGTGCCGAGGAACCAATCCTGAGTGTTGTTGCCATACTGGCAGATGATAACGTCCAGCGTTATCTCATCGGCAGAGACCTCTGCGGCGGGAGCGTCCTCTGCGGGAGCTTCGGCGGCGGGAGCTTCCTCTGCGGGTGCTGCGGTCTGGCCGCAGGCGCACAGTGCGAACACCATGACCAGAGCCATAAGC